>RKSH01000054.1 GCA_007570945.1 Gammaproteobacteria bacterium
CGCCCGCAAACCGCCACCACCCGCGCCCGCGGATGCGCCGCCAACGCCGGCAAATACATGGAATCGGCCCACCAACTTGTGCCGATGAGCGCGATATTAATTTGAGAACGGGGCATGACAAAAGGCAAGCGGTGGCGGCGATGATACACGGTTTGGATTCACCGCGCCGCGCCCACGCCGCACCGTTCGCAGTTTGTTGAGCGGGCGTCCGAACTGTTCCCGATTAGAAACGCCATTCGCCGGGAATGACGGAGCCGGTGATGGTGAAAGCGCCAGGTGTTTGCGCTTTGGCATCCGGTGCGGCGACGGTTAGAAGCGGCCGGCGAGGAGGACGCCGCCAATCTAATCCCCGTGCTGCGGGGGGCGGCGGTTACAATGGGGGCATGGACGCGATGATTTTGGCGGCCGGGCGGGGCGAGCGGATGCGGCCGCTGAGCGACCGCACACCGAAGCCGCTGCTGATGGCCGGCGGCAAAAGTTTAATTGAGCGCCAACTGGACTCGTTGGCGCGCGCCGGCGTCAAGGGCGTGGTGGTGAACTGCGCGCGCCTCGGCGGGCAGATTGAACAGGCTCTCGGCGATGGCGCGCGTTACGGCCTGTGCATTCGGTATTCGCGCGAGTCCGGCGGCGCGCTTGGCACCGGCGGCGGCGTGGCGCGCGCATTGCCGCTGTTGCGGGGCGATTTTTTTCTGGTGGTGAACGGCGATGTGTGGTGCGACTTTGCGCTCGGTGAATTGCGCATTGGTGACGGCCTGGACGCCTGCATCGTGCTGGTCAAAAATCCGCCGCACAACCCGCGCGGCGATTTTGCGCTGGATGACGGCGCGGTGCGGTTGCTGGACGGCGAAAGTGAGGGTTTGACTTTCAGCGGCATCGGCGTTTATGCGCGGCGTTTGTTTGGCGATGCGCCGGGCGAAAAATTTTCCCTCGGTGATGTTCTGCGGCGCGCCGCCGGCGGCGGCCGGGTGGGCGGCGTGCTACACCGCGGCCGCTGGGTGGACGCCGGTACGCCGGCCCGGCTCGCCGCTCTCGACGCGCTGCTGAGCGGCGCTTAGCTGCGGCAAGGCATTCTCGGAGCGCAAGTCACCGTAACCGAACACCGCAGCCAAATGTTTCAGCAGCCGCTCCTCCACTTCGGCAATGTCAACACTGCAACCGTCACCCGCGACGGTGCGCAAATCAGTCACTTCCAAACCGCGAACGCCGCACGGGTCGATGGCGGCGAATGCGCTCTTGTCGATTGCAACGTTGAGACTTAGACCATGGGTTGTGCACCGCCGGCGAACGCGCAATCCGAGGGCGGCGATTTTTGCACCGCCAACGTACACCCCGGGCGCGCCATCCATGCGCCCGGCGGTGGCGCCGTAGTCACCGATGCAGGCAATCACGGCCTGCTCCAGCCCGCGCACCAGTTGGCGGACGCCGATGCCGGCGCGGCGCAGGTCCAGCAGCAGGTAGGCGACGATTTGCCCCGGCCCGTGCCAGGTGAACAGGCCGCCGCGGTCGCTGGCCACCAGCGGCACGCCGTTAATGTTACGGCGGCCGCCGATGGCGGCGCGGCAACGCAGGCCGCCGGTGTACACCGGCGGATGCCGCAGCAGCCAGATTTCATCCACGGTGGAGGGGCCGCGGGCGGCGGTAAAAGCCTGCATGGCAAAGGCGGCGGCGGCGTAGTCCACCACGCCAAGCCGGCGAACGGTGAGTGCGGCGTTTGGAACGGTCAGCGGAACCACAGCCGCACGTGGTCCGCCATCCACCCGAACCACGACGCCGCTTTTACATCCTGCAGCGCCACCAACGGTTCTTCGGTGAACACCTCGCCGCCGACGGTGACGGTGACGGAGCCGACGACGGCGCCTTTGGCCAGCGGCGCCTCAAGATAGTCGGGCAGGTGGACGCGGGTGCGCAGATTTTTAACCTTGCTGCGCGCCGCCAGTACGCGCAGACCGCCGGCCACGCCCACCGGCAGCGAGTCGGCGGCGCCGAACAGTACCTCAGCCTCGGCCACGGCCTCACCGTCGGCAAAGATTTCGCGGGCGCGGTAGTTGGCGTAGCCATGGCGCAGCAGAGCGCGCACCGCGCGGGCGCGGGATTGTTCACTTTCGGCGCCGACCACCGAGGCGATGAAGCGCAAGCCGTCGCGCGCTGCTGAGCCGATTAAACAGTAGCCAGCGCTTTCGGTGTGGCCGGTCTTGACGCCGTCTATGGTTTCGTCCTGCCACAAAAGTTGGTTGCGGTTGTTCTGGGTGATGTTGTTGTGGGTGAAGGTTTTCTCGCGATGCCAGCGGTAGTAGTCGGGGAAGTCGGCAATCATGCGCCGCGTCAACAGCGACAGGTCGCGCACCGTGGAGTGGTGCTCGGCATCGGGCAGGCCGGTACTGTTGGTGAAGTGCGAGTTGCGCATGCCGAGTTCGGCGGCGACGGCGTTCATCTGCGCGGCGAAAGCCTGCTCGGTGCCGGAGAAATGCTCGGCGAGGGCGACCGCGGCGTCGTTGCCGGACTGGATAATCACGCCTTTCAGCAGCTCCTCCACCGTCACCATGCTGTTCACCCGGATAAACGTGCGCGAGCCGATGGTGCGCCAGGCGAGCTCGCTGACCCGCACCTCGTCGCTGAGCTGCAAGTCGCCCTCGCTGAGCGCGCGGAAGATGACGAACACCGTCATGATTTTGGTCAAACTCGCCGGCGCAATGATGCGGTCGGGCTCATGGGCGCCGATAATCCAGCCGCTGCCCTGCTCCATCAGCAGCCACGACTTGGCCGCAACAGTGGGCGGCGCGGCGGGCGAGCGGCCGGCATCGGGAATGGCGGCGGCCGGCGCGGCGGCGGGGGCGGCGAAAAATAAAAACGTGGTGAAAAAGATTGAAAATAATCGCATGACAAAGGCCGGTGAAAGCGGCGGGACCGCAAACATAGCACAAAACCGCCGCGTGTTACAGTCGCGCCATGGCAGCAGCCAAACATCTGCTGGTGGTTTCCCATGTGCCGGCGGCATCGGTGAACATGCGGAAGTTGACCGACGCGGTGGCGCGCGGCGCGGCGCATGAGGATATCGACGGCGTGGAGGTGCGGGTTTGCCAGCCGCCGGCGGCCGGCGTGGACGAGGCGCTGTGGAGCGACGCCGTGATTATCGGCACCATGGCCAACAACGGCTACATGAGCGGCCTGACCAAGGATTTTTTCGACCGCATTTACCGC
This sequence comes from Gammaproteobacteria bacterium, assembly GCA_007570945.1. GTDB lineage: Bacteria > Pseudomonadota > Gammaproteobacteria > Arenicellales > Spongiicolonaceae > Spongiicolonus. The sequence goes on from RKSH01000054.1 coordinate 3,199, forward strand.
CCGTGCCTGGAAAAAACCCAGGGCAAACCCTACGCGCTGTTCATCCGCGCCGGCCTGGGCGATGAGAGCGGCGCGGTGGCCGGCGTGGAGCGCATCGTCACCGGCCTGCGCTGGCAGCGGGTACAGGCGCCGTTGGTGGCGCGCGGTGAATTCCGCGACAAGTACACCGCGCGGTGCGAGGAGCTTGGCATGACTTTGGCCGCCGGCCTTTCGGCCGGGGTTTACTGAAAACAAATATAATGCGCGCAATCGAAATCCCCCCTCACCGCCCAAACCGGAGGACGACCATGAACACCCCGCGAGAATTTTGCGCCGACGACTACCGCCGCGACGGTTTTTTCTTTCCGCTGCAAATCATGACTTCCGCCGAGGCGGCCGGCCACCGGCGGCGGCTGGAAGAGGCCGAGGCGCGCCATGGGCCGATGCATTACCGCTCCAAGCCGTTTCTGCTGCTGACTTCCGCCATGGAGTTGGGGCGCCACCCGCGGCTGCTGGATGCGGTGGAAAAGATTATCGGGCCGGACATTCTGCTGTGGGAGGGCGCCTACATCATCAAGGAGGCCGGCGACCCGCGCTTTGTCAGTTGGCACCAGGACCTGACCTACTGGGGCCTGGACGACGGCGCCGGTGAGGCCTGCGTGTCGGCGTGGATTGCGCTCAGCGAGGCCGGCGCGGCCAGCGGTTGCATGCGCGCGCTGCCCGGCACGCACACCATGGGAAAGTTGCGCCACCGCGACACCGACGACGAGCAAAACATTCTGCACCGCGGCCAGGAAGTGGTGGCCGAAATTGACGAGTCGCGGACCGTGGACTTGTGCCTGGCGCCGGGCGAGGCCTCGCTGCACCACGGCTGGGTGATGCACGCCTCCAAACCCAACACCGGCGACGACCGCCGCATCGGTCTTAACCTGCAGTTCATCGCCCCGTCGGTGCGGCAGTTGGTGATGAAGGACGACAGCGCGACGTTGGTGCGCGGCCGTGACCGGCACCGCCACTTCCGCCCCGACCCGGCGCCGCACGGTGATTTTGACCCGGTGGCGGCGGACTTCCAGCGCGAGATGGAGCGGCGGCGCAGGGAAGTGTGGAGCGCCTGAGCCGCCGCAGCGGCTACAATCAACCGGCCATGAACAAAGCGCGCCACATCGCCCTGATGGACACCACGTTGCGCGACGGCGAGCAGACCCAGGGCGTTTCGTTCAGCCGCGCCGAGAAAACCGCCCTGGCCGAGGCGTTGCTGAAAAAATTAAAGGTGGACCGCATTGAGGTCGCCTCGGCCGGCGTTTCCCGGGGCGAAAAAGACGCGGTGGCCGCCATCCAGGCCTGGGCCGCGCGCGAAAAAATGCGCGAGCGCGTTGAAGTGCTCGGCTTCGTGGACCACAAGCGCAGCGTGGACTGGATTGTGGACAGCGGCGGCCGGGTCATGAATCTTCTGGCCAAGGGCAGCGAGCGGCACTGCCGCGAACAACTGCGCAAGTCGCTGGCCGAACACCTGAAAGACATCCGCAAAACCGTCGCCTACGCCGCGCGCTGCAGGGTGACGGTGAATGTTTACCTTGAAGACTGGTCCAACGGCCACCGCAACAGCCCGGATTACGTGTATGAACTGGTGAAAAATTTATGCGCCATGGAAGTGCGGCGCATCATGCTGCCCGACACCCTCGGCGTGCTGGCGCCGGAGGAGGTGGAGCAAAGTTTGCGCGACATGACCGGGCGCTTTCCCGATGCCGCGTTTGATTTCCACCCGCACAACGACTACGGCCTGGCCACCGCCAACGCCATGGCCGCGGTGCGCGCCGGGGTCAGCGCCATTCACTGCACGGTCAACTGCCTCGGCGAGCGCGCCGGCAACGTTTCCCTGGCCGAGGTGGCGGTGGCGCTGCGCGACAAAATGGGCATGAAACTTTCGGTGGACGAGAAAAACATCTACGCCGTCAGCCGCATGGTGGAACGTTTCTCGGGCAAAAACGTGCCGGCCAACGCGCCCATCACCGGCGACGACGTGTTCACCCAGACCAGCGGCATCCACGCTGACGGCGACCGCAAGGGCGGCCTGTACCAGTCCGAGCTCAGCCCGCGCCGCTTCAACCGCAGGCACAGTTACGCCCTCGGCAAGATGAGCGGCAAGGCCTCCTTGCTCAAGAACCTGGACGACCTCGGCATCACCCTCAGCGCCGAACAGCGCGCCAGGGTGCTGGCGCGGGTGGTGGAACTCGGCGATTCCAAGGCCGGCATCACCATTCACGACCTGCCGTTCATCATCACCGAGGTGCTGGAAAGCAAAAGTGAACAGCGCCTCACCCTGGTCAACTGTTCCGTCACCAGCGGTCTGGACCTGGCCTCCATCGTCAGCATCAAGGTGAGCCTGGACGGCGAGATAATCCAGTCTTCCGGCGCCGGCAACGGCGGTTTCGACGCCTTCATCGCCGCCATGCGCAAAGTGCTGGAGCCGCGCGGCCACAAAATGCCGGAGTTGGCGGACTACCGCATACACATCCCGCGCGGCGGCCGCACCAGCGCGCTCACCGAGTGCATCATCACGTGGAGGGACGGCGCCCGCACCGTGCGCACCCGCGCCCTGCACCCCAACCAGGTTTTCGCCGGCATCTACGCCACCCTGCGCATGCTCAACATGAAAATGAGCGGCGCGTGGACCGCCGAGGATAAGGGACCCGCCACCGCCGCGCCCATGGCGTGAGCGCGGAAAGTGACGGTGCGGATTGCGGAAACGGTGGTTGCGACTCCGGAA
>RKSH01000119.1 GCA_007570945.1 Gammaproteobacteria bacterium
GCGGCCGCTTCGTGCCGGCGCAACTTATGCAAGCCGACGAGTTGCCCGACGACGATTACCCCTGCGTGCTAATCACCGGCCGCCAGTTGGAGCACTGGCACACCGGCGCCATGACCCGCCGCGCCAGCGTGCTGAACGCCATTGAGCCGTCGCCGGTGGTTTCACTGCACCCCGACCTGCTGCAGAAAGTCGGCGCCGCCGAAGGCGACCAAATCACCGTTGAATCCCGCCGCGGCCAACTCACCGCCACCGCCCGCCCCGACCCCGGCCTGCGCCCCGGCGACGTGTTCATCCCTTTCTGCTACCACGAAGCGGCGGCCAACTTGCTGACCAACGAGGCGATGGATCCGGTGGGGAAGATTCCGGAGTTTAAGTTTTGCGCGGTGCGGGTTAGTTGCGGGTAGCCATTCCCACCAAGCAAGATAAGTTTGGCGGAATGCTTCTGTGTGCCAACTGCGGGCGGATAATCAAAGGCCGGTATAAGCGCTGCCATGTTTGTTTTCGCCCTGATTGTCCTGACATTTGGATGAAACAAACAAGCCCCGCACAAACCATTGGGATGAGGAAAAATCAGACACCGCTCTAATTTTTTGCTTATTCGAAAAGGCCCTGGAAATTTGGCCATATGGGGAATAGGGTATAATCCCCCCGCGCACCGTCGCCTCACCCCACCACCCCGAGGCGGCGGTGCGCACTTATTGGGTTTTCCCGATGTCCGCGGCCATGCCGGAAAGGACCGCCACCTTTGCGAATTGAGGTTTGATGCCGGGAATTTGGGGAGAGTTGGCGTGACGAGCTTGGGCGCCGTCGCCCGGGCGGGCGACGGCAATAGGACTATTCAAGCGCTTACGTCTTGGCCGCCCCTAATCTCACATGCATGGGTGGGGTTTAAAAAAAGACAATTTCGCCTCATCAAAGTGGCGAATTACAATGCCGCTGTTAATGACAAACATGTGAAGTTGCTCTCCGGTGTATCCACCGAAGAAGTTTTTTGCATCGATGGCATAGCAAACACCGTAGCCATATGATGTTTGGCCGAATTGCCCCCAGTGGCCACGATTGGGGGATTTTACAAGCCGGTATTTTGCAGATTCAGGATCCTTTAGGCGAATCCGCGAATAGGACCTGACAATTTCCTCATGATTATCAGGGTATGCCCCGTAATTCGCCGCTTGAATTTCTGCAGGAGTCGGCGGCTTGGCGCAACCTCCAAGAAGCAGGAGGCCCATGCCAAAAATAATTACCGCCGGGTTTTTGTTTCTCATGAGTCGCGCCCCTCCAGAGGGCAGGTTGATAGTCAAAAATCGAACTTATATTAATAAATTCAATTTATGTCAGGGTGTTTTCGCATTTTACCGGATTCTATCGGTTAGTCACGCCTGCCATATGTAAGCAACGGGCGGAAAAGAGGAAAATCAAAAAATCCCCAACCAAGCCGAGAATTTTTTGGCCCCTCAAGGAATAAGTTATAATCCCCCCGCGCACCGCCGCCTCACCCCACCACCCCGAGGCGGCGGTGCGCACTGAGTTGATTTCCCCCGATGTCCGCCGCCAAGCCGGAAATGACCGCCGCCGCCGCCCCCCAGGTGTTTCCCTGCGAGGTGGTGGACGAGGCCGGGCGACGGCGGTTGTTGGAGGTGGCGGCGGAGCGGGCCTTGGCGTTGTATTTGGACCGGCGGGAGATTGTCACGCTGATGACGCTGGGTTGCGAGCCGGAGGCGCTGGCGGTGGGTTACCTGCGCAACCAAGGCTTGGTCGGCGGGTTGCGCGACATTGCTTCGGTGCAGGTGGACTGGGAGGCGGGCGCCGCGGCGGTGGTGAGTCGCGATGGCGGGGCCGGCGCGGCGGCGCGGCTGGACAAGCGCACCGTCACCTCCGGTTGCGGCCAGGGCACGGTTTACGGCGAGTTGATGGAAAAAATCAACGCCATCCGCATGCCGCCGGTGCGGGTTAAACGTTCGTCGATTTACAAACTGCTCGCCAACCTCACCCGTTTCAACGCAATTTATGAGCGCGCCGGCGCGGTGCACGGTTGCGCGCTGTGCCGCGGCGAGGAGGTGGTCTGGTTTGTGGAAGACGTCGGCCGCCACAATGCGGTGGACATCATTGCCGGCAAAATGTGGCTTGAAGATGTGTGCGGCGACGGACACATTTTTTACACCACCGGCCGGTTGACCTCGGAAATGGTCATCAAGGTCGCGCAAATCGGCGTGCCGGTTTTATTGTCGCGCTCCGGCGTCACCCAAATGGGCGTGGAACTGGCGCGCCGCGCCGGCGTGGTGATGATTGCGCGCGCGCGCGGGCGGCGGTTTTTTGTGGTCACCGGCGGTGACTCGGTTGCGTTGGACGGGGCATGAAAAAATTCCGCGCGCTGGCCATGGCGCTGTTGCCGCCGGCGATGGTGACGGTTGCCGTCGCCGATACCGTGCGACTCGCGGTCACCACCAGCACCGACAATTCCGGACTCATTCAGGCGGTGTTGCCGGAGTTTGAGCGCAGCGCCGGCATCCGCGTGCAAGTCATCGCCGCCGGCACCGGACGCGCGCTGCAAATCGGCCGCCGCGGCGACGCCGATGCCATTCTGGTGCACGCCCGCGATTTGGAACTCGCTTTCATGGAGTCCGGCCACGGCGCGCACCGCCGCGAGGTGATGTTCAATGATTTCATTTTGGCCGGCCCGGCCGCCGACCCGGCCGGCGCCCGCGATGCCGCCACCGCCGCTGATGCCTTCGCCGCCGTTGCCGCCGCCGGTGGAGGCGGCGGTACGAGAGTCGAAAATGACGGTGCCAAAGTTAAAAGTGACGGTACCGACGTCGAAAATGGTGACTCCACTGTCATCTTCATCTCCCGCGGCGACCAATCCGGCACGCACCGTCGTGAACTGAAGTTATGGCGCGCCGCCGGCGTCACGCCGGGCGGCGGCTGGTACCGGGAGGCCGGCCAGGGCATGGGCAAAGTGCTGCTCATCGCATCCGAGTTGGGCGCGTACACGCTGGTGGACCGCGGCACCTGGCTGGCCTACCGCGGCCGCGCCGCGCTCGCCGTGCTGGCCGAGGGTGATGCCGCGCTGCGCAATGTATACAGTGTGCTCACCGTCAACCCGCAAAAGAATCCGCACGTGAACAACGAGGGCGCGCGCAAACTTGTGGACTGGCTCACCTCCCGCGCCGGGCAGCGCGCCATCGGCGGCTTTCGCATTCAGGGCGAGGTTTTGTTTCACCCGCTGGTGCACCCGCGGCCATGAGCGCGCTCGGCGAGGCGACGCTGCATGCGTTTCAACTTTTGTTCACCGGTGACGCCGGGCTGTGGGAAATCGTCGCCATCTCGTTCAGCGTGTCGCTGCGCGCGGTGCTGATTGCGACGCCGCCGGCTTTTGTGCTGGCCTTTGTTCTGGCCTACGGTTTTTTTCCCGGCCGCCGCGTTTTGATTTCGGTTTTTCATGCGCTGCTTGCGTTGCCGGCGGTGGTGGTGGGGCTGCTGCTGTACATTCTGCTGTCGCGCAGCGGGCCGCTTGGCGAATGGAAGTTGCTGTTCACGCAGTGGGCCATGGTGGCCGGGCAAATCGCGCTGAGTTTTCCCATCCTAGTGGCATTCGGCCACGCCGCCATCGCCGCCGGCGACCGCCGCGCCTGGGAAACCGCGTCCACCCTCGGCGCCTCGCCGGCGCGCGCCATGCTGACGCTGATGTTTGAGGTCAGGTTCGGTCTGCTGGCCGCGCTGGTCGCCGCTTTCGGCCGGGTGGTGGCCGAGGTCGGCTGCTCCATGATGGTGGGCGGCAACATCCTGCACTTCACGCGCAACATTCCCACCGCCATCGCGCTGGAGACCAGCAAAGGCTCTTTCGCCCAGGGCATCGCCCTCGGCATGGTGCTGATGGCGCTGGCGCTGGGGTTGAACTTTGCCGTCGCCATGCTGCGCGGCGGACGCGGGGGGGCGGTGGTGTGAACGTTGCAAACGGTGGCGCGCCGCTGGTCGCCTACCACGGCATTGTGTGGAGCGGCGGCGTTGCAAACGGTGAACTTTTTCGCATCGCCCAATTGCAACTGCGGCGCGGCGAGGTGACGGTGCTGCGCGGCGCCAATGGCAGCGGCAAAACCACGCTGCTGAAAATCCTCGCTTTCCTGTTGCGGCCGCCGGGCATGCGCGCGGTGGTGGCCGGCCGCGCGCTGTCGTGGCGCCGCGCGCGCGCAAGGTTGCGCTCGCGGCTGGTGTATGTGCACCAGGAACCGTATTTGTTTGACGCCAGCGTCACCGACAATGTGGCCTACGGTTTGTTGCGCGCCGGCGTGGCCGCCAAAGTGCGCGCCGCGCGCGTTGCGGGGGTTCTGGAATGGGGCGGACTCGGCCGGCTGGCCGGGCGCAACGCCAAGCGATTGTCCGGCGGTGAACGCCAGCGGGTGGCGCTGGCCCGCGCCCGCGCGCTGCGGCCGGAGATTATTCTGCTGGATGAACCGGTGTCGGCCATGGATGCCGCGTCGCGCGCGCGCACCGTGCAACTCATCGGCCAACTGCGCGCCGCCGGCGCCGGGGTGGTGGTGGCGAGTCATGAAAAGCTCGACGGCGGTTTTGCGGTGGACAAGTTTTTGCACTTGCAGGACGGGCGTTTGTCGGTGTCGGACAGCGACCCGCTGGCGCCATGACCATCACCGGCGTCATCCTCGCCGGCGGCGCCGGGCGGCGCATGGGCGGCGTCGATAAGGGCCTGGTGGAACTCGCCGGCAAACCGTTGGCGCGCCATGTGCTGGACGCGTTGGCGCCGCAGGTGGACACGGTGCTGGTCAGCGCAAACCGCAACGCCGTTGAATACCGCAAACTGGGCTGCGCGGTGGTCGGCGACGGTGAGGGTGAGGGGGGGGAAGATTACCGCGGGCCGCTGGCCGGCATGTTGGGCGGCATGAAAAAAGCGGCGACGCCGTTGGCGTTGTTTGTGCCGTGCGATGCGCCGTTTCTGCCGACTGACTTGGCGGCGCGGTTGCGCGCGGCAGGCGGCTGTGACATTGCGGTGGCGCATGACGGGGAACGTTTGCAGCCGGTGTTTTGTCTGCTGAGAACGACGCTTGCGGATTCCCTTGCGCAATTTCTTGCCGACGGCGGGCGGAAGATTGAGCTCTGGTTTGACCGCCATAACGTGCGGCGGGTGGATTTCTCTGACAACCCCGGCGGTTTCGCCAACATCAATTCGCCGGCCGATTTGGCGCGCGCCGAGGAAAAGTTAAAATGTCATCATGGCTGAAAAAACCAAATCAAAAATTCTTGGCGTCGCCGCATGGAGCGGTACCGGCAAAACCACGCTGTTGAAACAAGTGCTGCCGCTGCTGCGCGCCGGGGGGCTGCGCGTGGCGGTGATTAAGCGCGCGCACCACAGTTTTGACATCGACAAGCCGGGCAAGGACAGTTACGAGTTGCGCAAAGCCGGCGCCGAGCGCGTGCTGCTAACCTCCCAACACCGCCGCGCGCTGGTCACCGAACACATGCACGGGTGCGAGCCGCCGTTTTCCGAGTTGTTGGCCGAGGCCGGCGCCGATGACGTGGATTTAATTTTGGTGGAGGGATTCAAGCGCGCGCCGATTCCGAAAATTGAACTGTACCGCGCCGCCACCGGCAAAAAGTTGCTGAGCGAAAATGACCCCGGCATCATCGCCATCGCCGCCGCCGGCCCACCACCGCCAACTGATCTGCCGTTGCTGGATTTGAATGATCCGCAGCAGGTGGCGGAGTTTATTTTTGCGTGGGTCGGCGGGCGGGGAAAATAGAGGTGGCGCATGCGGGCGGCGGTGAGGGTGGCAGTGACTGCCGCCCTCACCTTAATTTTAAAAGCCACCGCTTTTCAATTTGTCGAGGCATGCCTTCTTTTCGGTGAATTCCAATTTCCGGCATTCTTGGCGTTGCAGTTGGGTTTCGTATTTTCCCTTTAACGATTGAACTACAAAC
>RKSH01000222.1 GCA_007570945.1 Gammaproteobacteria bacterium
GAAAAGATGGTGAACGAATTATCCGGCGGCCAGCGGCAAAGGGTGGCCATTGCCCGGGCCTTGGCCGCCGAGCCCAGCGTGCTGTTGCTGGACGAACCGCTGTCGGCGCTGGACTTAAAACTGCGCCAGCACATGCGCACCGAACTGCGCGCGATTCAACGGCGCGTCGGCATCACCTTCATCTACATCACGCATGACCAAGGCGAGGCGCTGACCATGTCCGACCAGGTGGCGGTGATGCGCGAGGGCGTCATTGAGCAGGTGGCCGACGGCAACACCATTTACGACAACCCGGCCACCGCTTTTGTGGCCTCGTTTGTGGGCGAGAATAATTTGTTGCGCGGCACGGTCAGCGCGGTGGGCCGGGCGGCGGTGACGGTGGACACCGGCCTCGGCGCCATCCGCGCGCGCGCCGCCGACAGCGGCGGCAACAGTTCGCTGGCGGTGGGCGACGATGCTTGTGTGTTCATCCGCCCCGAGTCACTGAAGTTTGACCCGGAGAAGAAAATGGACAACAGCATCAGCGCGCAGATTCACCAGTGGGAGTTTGAGGGCAGTTTCTGGCAGGTGTTTTTCAGCATCAAAGGCAGCGAGCGCAAACTGAAACTTTCCATGGTCAACGACGGCGGCGCCATGCCGCACCGGCCGGGCCAGCGGGTGACGCTGGGCTTTGCGCCGGAGTTGGCGGTGGCCACGCCGGCCGGGCCCCTGGCCGCCGAGTAACCGCCGGCGGCGAGCAGTCATGGCCCTGGCCTGCCACCTGCAAAAATTTTTCCGCCGCAACGGCATCGCGCTGTCGGTGTTTCTGCTGGGCGCGGTGGGATTCTGGATTCTGTTCATGATTGTCCTGCCGCAGTTGTTCATGGTGGACTTTTCGTTTCGCGCCAATGTGCCGCCGCCGAAGTGGGGCACGCCGGAGCATCATTACACGCTGGAGCACTACCGCTACATGGTTTACGGCAGCGCCGGCAGCGAGAGTTCGTTCAATGTCATCGATCTGCAGGTGTTTTTTAAGACCATTATGGCGGCGGTTTTTGTCACCATTTTCGACGCCGCGCTGTGCTATCCCATCGCCTACTACCTGGCGCAGGTCGCCCACGGCGGCTGGGCGCGGCTGATGGTGCTGTCGCTGATTGTGCCGTTCTGGGTGAACGAAATTCTGCGCGCGTTTGCCTTCCGCATCATTTTCGGCGCCAGCGGCGTGCTGAACAAGGGCCTGATGGCGCTCGGCATCATTGACGAGCCATATGATTTCATCCGCGAAAACTTCGCGCTGTACGCCGGCCTCGGTTACGCCTTCATTCTGCTGATGGTTTTTCCCATCTACAACGCCATTGAAAGTCTGGACAAAAACCAAATCGAGGCGGCGCGCGACCTCGGCTCGCCGTGGTGGCGCATTCACTGGCGGGTGGTCATTCCATTCGCCAAACCGGGCATCACCTCCGGCTGTACCATGGTGTTCATGCTCACCGCCGGCGCCCTCGCCGCGCCGCAGATTCTCGGCGGCCCGAGCAGTTTGTGGTTCACCCAAATCATTTACCAGGCCTTTAACCAGGCCGGCAACTGGTCGCGCGGCTCGGCTTACGCCATCATCCTGCTGGCCTCGTGCATCGCGCTGGTGCTGCTGCTGATGAAGGCGTTCAAGGTGCGCCTCGGGGAGATCGCGCGATGATGGCGGCCCTGCGCGATGCGGTGGTGCGCGGCGGCCTGCTCACCCGCATCGGTCTGGCGCTGTTTGTCGCCTGCTTTTTTGTTTACCTGTTCGGGCCGCTGGCGCTGATGGGCATCACCGCGTTCAACTCATCGGCGTTCCCCCGGGTGTCGCCGTGGGAGTGTTTTTCGGCGGAGTGGTTTGCGGTGCTGCGCAACGACCAGGCGCTGGTGGAGGGGCTGCGCAACAGTGTGCTCATCGGCATCGGCGTGGTGGCGCTGGCGGTGCCCATCGGCCTGGCCGGCGCGCTGATGTTGATGCAAATCAACCGGCGCGTACGGCCGTGGTACTACACCGTGGTCATCTCGCCGATTTTGGTGCCGGGCGTGGTGCTGGGCATTTCCACGCTGGTGTTCTGGGACCGCATCGGCATCATGTTCAACGCCGGCCACGAGACTTTTTTCTACAACGGTTTCTTCCTCACCATCATCGGCCAGGCCACGTTTATTTCGGCCTACAGCATGCTGGTGTTCATCTCGCGCCTGCAGCGTTTTGACCCGGCGCTGGAGGAGGCCGCGCTGGACCTGGGCGCCACCCAGGTGCAGACGTTCCGCAAGGTGCTGCTGCCGTTTCTCAAACCGGCCATCGCCTCGGCCGCGGTGCTGGCGTTTCTGGCCTCGTTTGAAAACTACAACACCACCGTGTTCACCATTGTTTCCGAGAGCACGCTGACCACGGTGCTGGCCGGCAAGGTGCGCTACGGCATCAACCCCTCCATTAGCGCATTGGCGGTGATTATCGTGGCGGTGACGCTGCTCGGCGCGGCGGTGTTTGAGGTGGTTAAACGCCGCGAACAAAAAGCCGCCCGTGAGGCGGAAAAAGTGGCGCGCGGCGAGGTGCAAACACGCGCCCGGCGCAAGCCGCTGCTGCTGGAGCCGGCGATGTTTTTAATCCTCGCCGTGTTTGTCGCCGGCCTCGGCACCGTCTACTTCGCCGGCACCGTCGGTGTCGAGGAATGCAAGGCCGCGGTCAAGGAGGAAAAGCGGCGCGTCGCCCAGGAGCGTGTGCGCAAGTTGCAGCAACAGCGCATGTTCCAGCGCGCCGCCCCGGTCGCGGGTGAGGGTGAAGCCGCGCCGGCCGCGCCCAAAGCGCAGCGCGAGGACTCGTCCGGTTTTGGGAGCATCTTCGCGCCGCAGAATCTTAAGGAGCAAGTGGAAAGCGGGCCGCCGGCGGCCGGCACCGAGTCTTTTCAGGGCATCTTCGCGCCGGAAAATCTGGAAAGCCAAAGCGGCGCCGGGCAGTGATGCTGACCACCTGCATCGGCGCCTACCCCAAGCCGCACTACTTAAAACTTCCGGACTGGTTCAGCGGCCCCGACGGCGCCGACCCCACCCGCGACTGGGCCGCCGCTTGGCGCGCCTTGGGTGACGACGCCGAGTCCCTGGTGCGCCGCGCCATCAAAGAGGTCATCGCCGACCAGGTGGGCTGCGGCATCCACATCCCCACCGACGGCGAGGTGCGCCGCGAAAACTACATCCACTACCACTGCCGCCACTTGCACGGCGTGAATTTCAACCGCCTGGGTCGCCGCGAGTTGCGCAACGGCGCCTACACCGCGCGCCTGCCGACCATCACCGGCCGGGTGCGCGCCGGCAAACCGTTCCTCGCCGCCGAGTGGCGCACCGCCCAGGCCTTCACCCGCCGCCCGCTGAAAGTCACCATGCCCGGTCCCATGACCATCACCGACACCACCGCCAACGAGCATTACGCCACCCCCGCCGCCCAGGGCGCCGACCTTGCCGCCGCTTTGAGCAGCGAAGTGCGCGCACTCAGCGAGGCCGGCTGCCGCCAGGTGCAGATCGACGAACCGCTGTTCGCGCGCAAACCCGAAGCCGCGCTGGCCTACGGCATTGACCACCTGGCCGCCGCCATGCACGGCTGCGGCCCCGCCACCACCGTCACCGTGCACATCTGTTGCGGCTACCCCGATGCGCTGGACAACCCGGACTACCCCAAGGCCGACCCCGGCGCCTACCTGCGGTTGGCCGAGGCGCTGGACCGCAGCCCGGTGCATGCCGTGTCCTTGGAAGACGCGCACCGCCCCAACGACCTTAAACTTCTGGAAAGTTTCCGCCGCGCCACCGTCATCCTCGGCGCCGTCGCCATCGCCAAAAGCCGGGTGGAAAGCGTGGACGAAATTGAACAGCGGTTGCGCGCCGCGCTGCAGCACATTGACCGTCGCCGCCTGATGGCGGCCCCGGATTGCGGCCTGGGACTGCTGCCGCGCCGCATCATCCTGGCCAAATTAAAAAACCTGTGCGAGGCGGCGCGTGCCGTCGGCGGCCGGGCTTAACCGCTGCAGCCGATTTTTAGCGCCATCGCCGTTTCGTCGCAGTCGTAGAACTTGTAGCACTTCACGCAAACGCCCCAAACTTTTTCCGGCAGCGTTTCCTTGGCCACCACCACGAAACCCAGCTTGTGAAAAAACGCCGGCACGTAAGTGAGTGCCATTAACCGGCGCAGGCCCATGGTTTGCGCCTCTTGGATAATGCGCCCCACCATTTGGTTGCCGAGTCCTTGGCGCCGCGCATCGTCGCGCACCACCAGGCTGCGCACCTCGCCGAGTTCTTCGGTGAAAATTTCCAGCGCGCCGCAGGCCGCCACCCGACCGGTTTCGCCGGCGACAAAAAATTCGCGCAAGTGGCGGTAAATGTCGCTCATGTCGCGCGGCAGCAATTTGCCGGCGGCGGCGTAGCCTTCCAGCAGGTGGTGAATCTCCGGCACGTCGTGAATGGTGGCCGGACGGATGGCCGGCGCGCTCACGGTTTGCGCCCGCCGCCGGCGCCCAGCATTTCGCGCGCGTGCTCCAGGGTTTTTGCGGTGACGCTGCGGCCGCCCAGCATGCGCCCGATCTCGCGCACCCGCGCATCGCCGCCGAGGGTTTCCACGCTGACCGTCACCGGTGCGCGGTTGTGCTTGGTGACCTGCAGATGGTGGTGGCCGTGCGCCGCGACCTGCGGCAGGTGGGTGATGCACAACACCTGCCGGCGGCCGGCGAGGCCGCGCAATTTTTCGCCCACGATGCCGGCGACGCGGCCGCCGGTGCCGGTGTCGGCCTCGTCAAACACCAGCGTCGGAATCGGCCCCGGCGCGGCGCAGGCGACGCGCACCGCCAGACTGATGCGCGACAACTCGCCGCCGGAGGCGACCTTGTTCAGCGGCCGCGGCGGCTGGCCGGGGTTGGCGCTGAGCAGAAACTCCACCTGGTCCCAGCCGTGGGCGGTGGGCGCGCCGCCGGGGGCGAATGCGACGCGCGCCTCAAACACGCTGCCGGCGAGGCCGAGTTGCCGCATCTCGGCGCTCACCGCCTTGCCCAATTCGGCGGCGGCGCGGCGGCGTTTTTTTGACAGCGATTCTGCAAGTCTGCCGTAGGCGGCGAGGTTTTGGTCCATCTCCCGGCGCAACGCCTCGGCGCGCTCGGCGCCGCCGGCGATGCGGTCGCGCTCGGCGGCCAGGTCGCGCAGTTTTTGCGGCAGCGCCTTGGGCGCGACTTTGTGCTTGCGCCCGAGGTCGTGCAGCACGCCGATGCGCGCCTCCACTTCGCGCAGGCGCCGCGGGTCGCCGCCGGCGCCGGCAAGCGCGGCGCGCAGTTGGGCGGCCGCTTCGCTGAGGTTCACTTCCGCCTCATCCAACATGGCCACGGCGGCCTCCAGGCTTTTGTCAAACTGCACCAGCCGTTGCAATTCGCGCTTGGCCGCGGCCACGGCGGCGGCGGCGGCGCGCGGGTCTTCACCGTCCACCATGTCCACGGCGCGCTGCAGGCCCTCGGCCAGGTCGCCGGCGTTGGCCAGGCGTTTGAACTCCTCCTCCAGTTTCTCCACCGCGCCGACGGCCAGGTCCAATTGTTCAATCTCGCGGATCTGGTACTCAAGGTAGTCCACGCGCTCGCCCGCGCTCTCGCCGCCCAGGCTGAGTTCACCCACCGCGCGCTCAAGCTCGGCGTGCCGGCTGTGCAGTTCGGCCAGTTTTTTTAACTCGGCGTGCGAGCCGCGGTAGTCGTCCACCATGCGCCGCTGCTGGCCGGGGCGCAGCAGAGCCTGGTGTTCGCTTTGGCCGTGGATGTCGGCCAGCAAAATGCCGAGGTCGCGCAACTGGCGCAGGTTCACCGGGCGGCCGTTGATGAAGGCGCGGCTCGGCTTGTCGCGGAACAGAACGCGGCGCAGGACGCATTCGGCGCCGTCGCCGTCGCCGAGTTGGTGTTCGTCCAGCCATTGCCGTGCATCGGCGGCGTCGTCCACAGTGAACGCCGCGCTGACTTCGGCGGCATCCTCGCCGTGGCGGATGCCGCCGGCGTCGGCGCGGCCGCCGAGGGCCAGCGCCAATGCGTCCACCACGATGGACTTGCCGGCGCCGGTTTCGCCGGTGAGCGCGCTCATGCCGCCGCCGAAATCCACGGTGAGGTCGCGGATGATGGTGAAGTTGCGGATGAAAATGCTGCTCAGCATGGCGGAGGTGGACGGTCAACCACCGGAGGCGGCGGGTCGCGGTTCACAAGTGGACGGTCAACGGTGCGGGGCGTCCGGGGCCGATGCGCCCCAGCCGAGTTTGGAGCGCAGCGCGCCGTAGTGGTTGTGGCCGTGGATGCGCACCAGTTGAAACTCGCGCGCCGACTTGCGCACCCGCACCACGTCGCCGTCATCCAGTTGCGCGCCGTTGCGGCCGTCGGTGAACAGGAACGCCTCGGCGTCGCGCAACTCGCACATGTGCACCGCGATGTCGCAGGCCGAGTCCACCACCAGCGGCCGGTTGCTCAAGGTGTGCGGGCAGATGGGCACCAGGCTGAGCACCGAAACGCCGGGGTGCACGATGGGCCCGCCGGCCGACAGGGCGTAGGCGGTGGAGCCGGTGGGCGTGGCGATGATCAGGCCGTCGCCGCGCGCGCGCGCCACGAACTCGCCGCCGATGCGGATGTCAAATTCAATGAGGTGGCCGAGGCGGCCCTTGCCGATGACGATGTCGTTGACCGCGTCGGCGGCGTAGCCGGAGGCGGTGGTGACGGCGAGCAGCATGCGGGTCTCCAGTTCGTACTTGCCGGTCAGAAGCAGGTCAAGGTCGCGGCCCATTTGCTCGGCGGCGATGTCGGTGAGGAAGCCGAGGCGCCCCACATTGACGCCCAACAGCGGCGCGCCGCCGCCGCCCTCATCGGCGATGGCGCGCGCGGTGTGCAAAATGCTCCCGTCGCCGCCGACCACCATGGCGAGGTCCATGCCGGCCCTGGCCGCGGCGCCCGGATCGCCGCCGACGGTGCGCGCGCCGCGCTCTTTGAGTTGCGCGTCTAATTCATCCATGCGCGCGCGCACGCGCTCATCGGCGGCGCGGTTGCCGAAGATGCCGATAATGTGAATTGGGGCGGACATGGCGTGGGCGATGCGGGCGGTGGCGGCTGCCGGTGCGGGGCTTGCCAGACGCCCGGCAACTTGGCACTCTCAGTGCAATGGACGCATTCTACCACGCCGCCCTCACCCCTGGCCGCGCAAAATGGCCCTGAGTTTCCGCGCCGAGACGCTGCTGCGCTCTCTGATTCACCGGCACATTGAGGACGGCCAGCCGGTGTCGTCGCGCGCGCTGGCGCGCGAGGCCGGGTTGGATGTGAGCCCGGCGACGGTGCGCAACATCATGGCCGACCTTGAGGAGATGGGCCTGATTCGCGCGCCCCACACCTCGGCCGGGCGGGTGCCGACGGCGCGCGGTTACCGGGTTTTTGTGGACACCCTGCTGAAAGTGCGCCCGCTGCGGCCGGACACGGTGAGCAAAATCCATGGCGGCATCGGCCGCGACCACGACCCGCAACAAGTGCTGAGCAAAGCCTCGGACCTGCTGTCCAACATCACCCGCTTTGCCGGCGTGGTGTTCGCGCCGCACCGGGCGCATGCGCAGTTGCGGCAGATAGAGTTCCTGCGCATTTCACAAAAGCGCGTGCTGGTCATCCTCGTCACCGACGACGGCCGCGTGCAAAACCGCGTGGTCAGCGTGGAGCGCGAGTTTGAGGAGCGCGAGTTGGTGGAGGCGGCGAATTTTTTTAACGACGCCTACAGCGGCTCGTCCCTGGCCGAGGTGCGCCACCGCCTGCTGCGCGAGATGGAGCAGCACAGCAGCGAGATGAGCCGCATCATGGGCACCATCATCACCGTCGCGCGCGGCGTGATTGCCGGCGACGACGCCGGCGAGGTGGTGGTGAGCGGCGAGAACAATTTGATGACGGTGCCGGAGTTGGGCGAGGTGCAGAAGCTGCGCGGCCTGTTTGAGGCGTTCAAAACCAAGCAGGATCTGCTGGAGCTGCTGGACAAAAGCCTGAAAGCGCGCGGCATCAGCATCTTCATCGGCGACGAGTCGGGCTACGCCACGTTGAACGAATGCAGCGTGGTGGCCAAGCCCTACGAGGTGGACGGCAACCGCATTGGCGTGCTCGGCGTCATCGGGCCGACGCGCATGGCCTACGAGGAGGTCATTCCGGTGGTGGACATCACCGCGCGGCTGGTGGGCAGCGCGCTCAGCGACGAGAGCGGCTGAGCTCAGCCTTTTTTCATCGGCATGAAACCGTCGGGCAACTGTCCGAGGTCGCCCTCGCCGAACAGAAAGCCGCGCATGTGCATTTCAATCAACTGCACCCCGGCCGGGTCGGCGGTGTTGATTTGATTCTCGTTGATAATCATCACCAGCCGCTGCAGCCAGTCTTTCCAGCCTTCCCGCGACACCGAATCGTAAATGCGCCCGCCGAGCTCGCCGGGCCACGGCGGCGCGTCCAGACCGGCGGACTCTTTTTTCAGCACCGAACAGAAAACGGTGCGGGGGGTGTCGGACATTAATGCCTCGCGCGGCGTTTGACTTGCGGCCGCTGTTGCGCTACAACCATAGCCCAGATTTTCACCCGAGGGCAAGCAGATGTTGACCGAAGAAAAAACCCCGGCCGCGGTTTACCAGCGCCACATCACTCCGCAGCGCCTGACCGTGACCCAGGCGGCGCGCGGCAAAATCGCCGACCTGGTCAGGGTTCAGTCCACCGGGGATTCTCAAACGTCTCCTTAATTCCGCCGACTGGCGGTTGGTGTTGCATGACGACCGCTGCGAGATTGTTGTCGGCGGGAATTCGACGACGATTGACTGCCTCTCCATGGAAAAAATCAGCATCGGCGGGTTCTTTTTTTCCACGTTGCTGATACGGGCGGAGGGGCATGCTCCCCTGCGGCTGGAATGGCTGGCGGGCGGCAACAAGTTCAAGAAGATTCTTGCCGATAAAATACAGTTCCTCCTCGCCCAAGCTGAGCGGTCTTTCCATGAAAACATGCGCGGGATTTATATTGCCAACCATGATTTTCAGCAATGGCGAAACTCCCTGCCCGGGGCGCATGAGCGTTTCTTTGCCGGGGCCCGAAAGCGGCTGACCAAGCGCAACGAGGAATTTGTTGCGGCGGAAGAAAACCGTTTTCGGGAATTTTTCGACACCGTGGAAAGCCGCCCGTTGACCGGGGAGCAGCGGCGGGCGGCCATTGTGATGGAGGACAACAACCTGCTGGTTGCCGCCGCCGGTTCGGGGAAAACCTCGGTGATTGTCGGCAAGATCGGTTACATACTGGAGAAAAAGTATTGCGCGCCTGCTGAAATTTTGGCATTGGCGTTTAACCGCAAAGCGGCCAGGGAGATGGAAAAGCGCATTAATGAAAGGCTGGGCGTTGCCTCAGCCGGCGTCACCGTTAAAACTTTTCATTCTTTCGGACTTAATGTTATCGCCCAGGCCGAGCGGGCCAAACCGTCGCTTGCCGAGTGGACCACCGACCTGGGCGAGAACAGCGGCGCCAACAAAACCTGGCGGGAGATGATAAACGGCATCGCCCTTAAGGACGGCCAATTCAACAGCCGCTTGGTTGCGCTGTTTGCCTGTTTTCGCTGGGCAATTGAACCCCTGCATCTCTTTAAGAGCAAAGGCGAGTATGAGCGGTATCTTATCGCCATGCGCGCGAAAGGAAGCCGCGGAGAAGACCGTGCGAATTGGGGCGTTCTGACTTTGAACGGTGAATATGTGCGTTCCCACGAAGAGATGTCCATTGCCAATTGGCTTTACGTCAACGGCGTGGAATATCAATATGAGACGCCATATGAACACCGAACGGAGAGCGCCCGGCATCGCCGGTACAAACCGGATTTTTATTATCCGCAAATCGGCGTGTATCACGAGCACTTTGCCATTGGCGCCGATGGCAAGGCGCCGCCTTTTCTTGCCCCGGACTACGTCAAGGATGCGGAGTGGAAACGGGCAACGCATGCCCGCTATCAAACCAAGTTGATAGAGACGACTTCCGATATGTTCAAGCGGGGCGATGTGTATGTGCGGCTGAAAAAACAGTTGCAGGCGCACGGCATGCAGTTCAAAAAACGCCGCACGTTGTCCGAAATCACAAAAAACCTGCGGGCGCAGTTTGTCCTCCCGCTTTACGGCGTCATGCTGACTTTTCTTGCCCACTGGAAATCCAGCGGCATGAATGACCCGTTGCAGAGCGAAAGCATGGAAAAAATGTCGCCGTATAACCGGATGCGGGCCCGGTTGTTCGTGCGGATTATGGCTCGTATTCGCGAGGAGTACGAGGAACGGCTGCGCACCGGCAACGAAATTGACTTTGAGGATATGCTAGACAAGGCGGCGGAGCATCTGCGCCGCGGCGGTTGGCGGCATCCTTACAAAATAATTCTGGTGGACGAGTTTCAGGATGTGTCGCGCAGCCGCACCCGCATGCTTGCCGCCATGCTGAGGCAATTTCCCGGCTGCAAAATATTCGCCGTCGGCGATGATTGGCAGTCCATTTACCGTTTCGCCGGCGCCGACGTTTCGGCCATGACCGATTTTTCCGATATATTCGGCGTAACGGCGACCAATTATCTCAGCGAAACATTTCGCTCCAACCAAGGCATCGCCACTGTCGCCGCGGCCTTTGTCTCCAAAAACCCATCGCAGTTGCCCAAGAAAGTTCGGGCGCAAGACGCCAGGGTGTCCCGCGTGGTGTGCGTGGCGAATTATTTCACCCTGGAAGATGTCGAACTTTTCATTGAACGGCAACTGCGCGGCATGCGCGCCAATGGCCGCCCGGGGAAAGTGTATATCTTGGGGCGGTACAAGAACTTGAAGCCGGCCGCCATGCACCAATGGCAGCAACAGGGCGGCCGCAATCTGGACCTTCAATTTTCAACCATCCACGGCATTAAAGGGCGGGAGGCGGATGTTGTCTTTGTGCTCGGCATGGACACCGGGGAATATGGATTCCCCAGCGAAATTGAAGACGACCCGGTATTGCAACTGGTTAAGCCAGTGCCTGAAGAGTTTCAACACGCCGAAGAGCGGCGGCTTTTCTATGTCGCGCTTACACGGGCGCGCCACAAAACATTTTTGTTGACGAGAAAACCAAACCGCTCCGCTTTTGTGGATGAAATTCTGGCCGACAAATCGGAAAGTGTTTACGAAGTCGACATTGGGGCGGACGGTGAACAGGAGAATGCCGTCGACTTGCCTGAATGTCCATGGTGCGGCGGCTGCCAAGTGGCAAGAGAGGGCCATTCGGGTGATTTTTGGGGATGTTCAAATTTCCCCAGGTGCAGATTCACCCGAAACATCCCCAAGTGAACATCCCCGGCACAGTGCGCCGCCTCCTGCTAGTCACGCCGAAGAACAGTTACCGCACCGCCGCCTACCTGCGCGCGGCGGCGCGGTTGAATCTTTTGCCGCTGGTGGTTTCTGATGCCGAGCCGGGGGCGCTGAGTGCCGGCGCGGCCGGGGTTCGGGTTTCTTTGCGTGATGAGGCCGCCGACCTCGCGCTGTTGGTGCGGAGCAGTCTGCTGGACGGCGTGCACGGCGTGGTCGGCGCTGAGGAGCGCGCGCTGCCATTGGCCGCGGCGGCGGCGAAATATTGCGGGCTGCCGCACAACAGCGTGGACGCGGTGCGGGTTTCCCGGGACAAATACCGTGCGCGTTTGCGCCATCGCCGCGCCGGGCTTAACACGCCGGATTTTGCGCTGGTGCGGCCGCGTGACGCCGGCGCGGTGGAGGCGGTGTGCAAACAACTCGGGTTTCCCTGCGTGGTCAAGCCGCTTGCGCTGTCAGCCAGCCAGGGGGTGATTCGCAGCGATGACGCCGGCGCGCTTGCGCGCAACCTGCGGCGGGCGCGGCGCATTTTGCGCGACCAAGGTTTTGCCGGGGAGGAACTTCTGGTGGAAAAATTTATTCCCGGCGCCGAGGTGGCGGTGGAGGCGGTGCTGCACCGGGGTGAACTCATCGGCGTCGCCATCTTTGACAAGCCTGATGAAATGGACGGGCCGTTTTTTGAAGAGTCGTGCTACACCACGCCGTCGCGCCTGCCGCAGTCTGTGCAGCGCGAGGTGTACCGTGTCGTGGGGCAGACCTGCCGTGCGCAGGGTTTGTTTCACGGGCCGGTGCATGTGGAATGTCGCATCAATGATGACGGCGTGTGGCCGCTGGAGGCCGCGGCGCGCACCATCGGTGGTGAGTGCGCGCGCCTGTTCACTCTCGCCGGTGGTGAGGACCTGGAATCCATGGTGCTGCGCAACGCGCTTGGTGAACCGCCCGCGCCGTTGCCGGTGGCCGGCGGCGCCGGGGTGCTGATGCTGCCGGCGCTGGGGCCGGGGACGCTGCGGCGGGTGGGCGGCTTGTCGGCGGCGCGCGCGGTGCCGGGCGTGGTGGAAATTAAAATCAACGTGCGCGAGGGACAAGTGCTGCGGCCGTGGCCCGAGGGCGCGGTGTATCCGGGTTTTGTTTTTGCCGCCGCCGATTCGCCGGCCGCCGCCGAAGCGGCATTGCGCCGCGCCGGGGAGTTGGTTCATTTTGTGCTGGCGCCGCTGCTGCCGGTGACGGTGGTTTGAGTTTTGCGCAGCGCAATGATGGCGGCGGAGGTGAATGGCTCCCCGGGACGGGCTCGAACCGCCGACCCGGTGGTTAACAGCCACCTGCTCTACCAACTGAGCTACCGGGGAGCAATGCCGCAATCATAGCGCGCCGCGCGGCCGCCGGTCAAGTTAGCGCGAATTTTCCACCATGTATTCCACCGCCGCCCGCACCTGTGCATCGGACAGCGAGGGGTTGCCGCCTTTTGCCGGCATGAAACCGGCCGTTCCCTGGTAGCCGTTGATGGCGTTTTCCACCAGCGCCTCCATTCCCCGGCTGATACGTTCGGTCCACGCCTCCGGTTTGCCGAGGGCCGGGGCGCCGGCAATGCCCGGGCCGTGGCAGGCGACGCAACTCACGTTATACACCGCCTCACCGGACACCTCGCCGGCTTCGGCCATCTGTACCGTCGGTGGCGGCGCCGCTTCTGCATCCTCCGCCAAGGCCTGTTCACCCACCGCTAACATGCCCGCCGGTGCGATGCGCTCGGCGATGATGCGGTCGCGGTGTTGTTGTTTTTCCGCCTCCATTCGAGTGTCCACGTCAGAGGCCATGAGGATGCCGATGCCGACCAGCACCACGGTCAGCGCGGCCAGCAACGCCACCATGTAGAAAAATGCTTTGGCGAACTGGTTGTCGGTCATGGCGGATGTTTGCGGTGGCGCCGATTATACCTTAGTATGGGCGGCGCCGCGCCCATAGCTCAGTTGGATAGAGCGTTGGCCTCCGGAGCCAAAGGTCAGAGGTTCGAGTCCTCTTGGGCGCGCCATTCTTCCCCGACCCCGTCAACTTCGCTCGCCGGCCGATTTCTTGACCAGGAAGTTCACCACTTCCATCAACTCATCAGGCCCGCCGGCGGCGGATACCGAGGTGCGGTATTTTCCGTCCACGATAATGCTCGGCACCCCCGGCGCGGCGTAGCGCGTGCTGCGCGCGGAGCCCTGGCGCAGCCTGGTCTCCACGCCGAAAGAATTGAACGCGCTGAGAAACTCTTCCTTGTCCACGCCATGTTTGGCGGCAAAATCGGCCGCATCCTCGGCATCGCGCATGCTTTTGCGCAGTTCGTGGATAGCGTCATAAAATTTCTCATGCAATGCCTCCACCGCGCCCAAGGCCTCAAAGGTGTAGAACACCCGCGCATGAAATCCCCACGACTCGCGCAACACTGCCGGTAGCGGAACATACTCGGCGTTGTCCGGCTTCCCGCCGCGCAACCACCGCTGAATGTACGGCTCAAGCCGGTAGCAGTGCGGGCAACCGTACCAGAACAACTCCAGCACCTCAATTTTGTCCCCGGTTTGCACCGGCTGCGGCGTGCGGAGGACAACATAATGCTCGCCTTCGGTGAATTGCGCCGCCGCAACCGTGCTGAAGCACAGGCCGAGGGACAGGGTGAGGACGGTGGTGATTTTTCGCATGGCCGGCTTATACCACGCGGCCGGACAGTTGCGCAATAAATTTTTGCTGCACGCCGTCAAAGCCGCCGTTGCTCATGAACACCACGCAGTCGCCGCGGCGGGCCGTATTTTGCAGGGCGGCGAGCAGCGGGCCGGTTGCGGTTGCGGTGCCCAGTGGGCAAGGGAAGCCGGCCGGCGGCTCGCCGGGCCATAGCAGGAAAGCGTGGTCGGCGGCGGTGAAGGCGGCGGGCAGGGCGGTGCGGTGGACGCCGAGGCGCATGCTGTTGGAGCGCGGCTCAAACACCGCGATAAGACGGTCGTTGCCGCCGTCGCCGTGGAGGTGGATGGCGCGGGCGGCGGCAAGGGTGCGGGCGATGGCGGTGGGGTGGTGGGCGAAATCGTCCACCACGCGGACGCCGCCGTGCACGCCCAGGTCCTCCATGCGGCGGCGCGGTGCGCGGAAGTCGGCGAGCGCCGCGGCGGCCTTGGCGGTGGTGATGCCAAGGGCCTCAGCGGCGGTGATGGCGGCGGCGGCGTTTTCGTGGTTGTGCGATCCGCCGAGTCGGCAGTGGACACGGTGACCGTGGACGGTGAAGTCGCCGATGTCGTCCCCGACGTCCACTGCAAACTTCTGCACGGCGCTCCAGCAGCCCAGGTCCAAAACCTCGGACAGCGTTTTGGAGAATCGGTTGACCACAACGGTGCCGGCGGCCGGGACGGTGCGGAGCAGATAATGGAATTGTTTCTGGATGTCGCCAAGATGGCCGTAGATGTCGGCGTGGTCAAATTCCAGGTTGAGCAGGACGGCGATGCGCGGCCGGTAGTGGATGAACTTCGGCCGCTTGTCAAAAAATGCGCTGTCGTATTCGTCGGCCTCCACCACAAACCACGCGCCGCCGCCGATGCGCGCCGAGGCCGCAAAATTGCCGGGCATGCCGCCGATTAAAAAACCCGGGGCAAGCCCGGCGCGCTGCAAAATCCACGTCAGCATGGCGGTGGTGGTGGTTTTGCCGTGGGTGCCGGCGACGGCAATCACCCGGCGGCCGGCCAGGATGTTTTCGGCCAGCCACTGCGGGCCGGAGGTGAGGGCGAGGCCGGCGTCCAGCGCGGCCTCCACCAGCGGGTTGCCGCGGCTCAGGGCGTTGCCGATGATGAGTTGGTCCGGCGGCGGGCGCAATTGCGCCGGGTCGTAGCCGCGGGTGAGGCTGATGTTGTGTGCGGCCAACAGGTCGCTGACCGGCGGGTAGACTTCACCGTCGCAACCGCCGACCTGCAGTCCCAACTCTTTGGCCAGCAGCGCGATGCCGGCCATGAAGACGCCGCCGATGCCGGCGATGTGAACGCGCATGACTTAGTTTTCGGGCGGGGCAAAATCCAGCGCCGGCAGGCCGATGAAGGCGAGGCCGATAATGCTGGTGGCAACGTTGCAGGCCACGGCGGTGAGCACCGCGCGGCCAAGGCTGAGGCCCAGGGCGTGGCGTATAATGGAAACGCACACCGCGAGGTACCAGAAATCCACCGTCAGATGAATCCACAGTCCGGCGCCGCGGCCGGCCAGGCCGGCGGCCAGCAGCCAGCGCGACAACTCCAGCAGCACGCCGGCGCCGTAAAACGCGAACAGCGTCTGCCACCAGCGATCCTGCATGTTCTTGATGCGCAACAGCGCGCAGACCAGAAAGCCGAACACATAAACCCGCACCAGCGAGAACATGACGTTGTCGGCCGGCGCGATGTAAACATTGTTGTGGTTGTTTGCGTACAAAAACGCGAACAGCAGCGACAGCAGCACCGCGCCGCCGGCTGAATACGGCATGTCTTGCGGCCCGCGCCGGAAATACACCAACGCGGCCAATGTCTTGCTGAGTTCAACCATGCGGCACGACTTAAAAAATGATGAAAAGAAAACCGCAGTATAACCCCAATGCCGAACTGGTGGACCATCAGCCGGCGCTGGTGGATTTGTGCCGCGCCATTGGCGGCGGCGGCGAAGCGCTGATGCTGGATACCGAGTTCATGCGCGTGAACACGTATTATCCGCGGCTGTGTTTGGTGCAGGTGGCGTTTGGAACGACGGTTGCATGTGTGGATGTGCTGCGCTGCGACTCGTTGGCGCCGCTGGCGGATGTGATTTTGGAGGAGCGGAGGCTGAAAGTGATGCATTCGTGCCGCCAGGACCTGGAGATTTTGCACCTCGCCCTGGGACGCGCGCCGGCGCCGGTGTTTGACACCCAGCTCGCCGCCACCGCGGCCGGCCACGGCGACCAAATCGGCTACGCCGCTCTGGTGCATGAGCTGTTGCAAGTGAAACTGGAAAAATCCGCGCAGCGCACCGACTGGAGCAGGCGCCCGCTGAGCGGCGCGCAGGTGCGCTATGCGCTGGACGACGTTCGTTACCTTGCGGCCATGTTTGCGCGCCTGCGCATCGAGCTGGGGCGGCGCGGGCGGCTGGCCTGGGTGGAGGAGGACTGCGCCGCGCTTAGTGACGATGCGCTGCACGACATGAACGCCGCCGGCGCCTGGCTGCGCGGCGTGCGGCGGTTGGGCGCCGGGCTGGATGTGCAAAAGCAGCAAGTGCTGAAACACCTCGCCGAGTGGCGCGAGGAAACCGCGCGCCGCGCCGACCGGCCGCGGGAGTGGATTGTGGACAATGCCGCGCTGGCGGCCATGGCGCGCAACCCGCCGCGCACGTTGAAGGAACTGGCGGCGCTGAAGGTTGTGCCGCCGCGCACATTGCGGCGGCGCGGCGATGCGCTGGTGCGCGCGGTGGACCGCGGCCTGCGCGCGGCGCCGGTGGCGGTGTGGAAAACCGAGTCGCCCATGAGCGCGCGGCAGAAAAAATTGTTTCACCGCTGCCGCGATTTTCTCGCCGCGCATTGTGAGCGCCATGCGGTGCCGGCGCCGTTGGTGGCGACGGTGGACGACCTTAAGAATTTCGCCCGCGGCCGCCGCGACCTGGCGCTGTTGCGCGGCTGGCGCCATGATTTCGCCGGCCGGCGGATGGAGCGGATGGCGTATAATGCGCGGCCGTAAACAGCCTACTCGCGACCGCCGGAGGAAAGTGCAATGCGGGCCATTCTTGTTCCCTACCACGACTTTGACAGCAGCGCGCCGTCGCTGGACCTCGCGCTGGCGGTGGTGCGCGCCGCCGGCGGCAACCGCGGTTTCATCCAGGGAATGCATGTCAAACAGCAACTGCCGGTGATTGCGGGCGAGGGAATCACCCTGCCCGGCGACTACATCGCGCAACTGGGCGAGCAGAGCGAGGCGCAGGCGAAGAAGTCACGTGCGGACTTCGTGCGCCAGGCCGGCGAGCTGGGTTTGCGCGAGGGCGAAGTGGACTCCGCAGCCGCGGAAACGGTGTACTCATGGCGCGAGTTTGAAGGCGCGGAGATGCAAATCATCGGCGAATACAGCCGGCTGTTCGACGCCGTCGCGTTGTCGCGCACGCCGGGGCTGGTGGACTGGCGGACGGTGTGCGAGGCGGCGTTGTTTGAAAGCGGCCGCCCGGTGCTGCTCGCCGGCGCGCGGCCGCCCGGTGACATTCTGCACCGGGTGGTGTTGGTGTGGAACCGCAGCACCGAAACCGCGCGCACCGCGGCCATGACGGTGAACCTGTTGCGCGCCGCCGCCCGGGTGATGGTGCTTGAGGTGCACGGCGCCACGGTGTCGGGCCCCGACGGCAAAACCCTGTGCGCGCATTTGGTGGGGGATGGCGTCAAGGCCGAGTTGCGCGAAATGGAACTCGGCGACGCGCAGCCCGGCGCCGCCATCTTAAAAGCGGCCGGCGAGTTCAACGCCACGTTATTAATCAAGGGCGCCTACACCCACAGCCGCCTGCGCCAGTTGATTTTCGGCGGCGCCACCAGGGAAGTCATCGACCAGGCCGGGATTCCGCTGCTCCTTGCGCATTAGGCTTCACCGCTGATGTCCTGGTGGGGCAAAATTATCGGCGGCACGTTCGGCTTCATGTTGGGCGGACCGTTGGGCGCCATGCTTGGCGCCGCTGTCGGCCATCAATTTGACCGTGGCCTGGGTGGCGCGGCCGGGCCGGTGCAGCACCGCATTCAGGCGGCTTTTTTCACCGCGACTTTTTCGGTCATGGGCCATATCGCCAAGGCTGACGGGCGCGTGTCGCGCGAGGAAATTGCCGTGGCCGAAAATGTGATGGCGCAAATGCGCTTGGACGCCGCGCAACGCGAAGCCGCGCGCAACCTGTTTAACGAGGGCAAGGCGGACGATTTTGCGCTGGACGAAGTGCTGGAACAGTTCCGCGCCGAATGCCGCCGCCGCACCAGTTTGATTTTGATGTTCATGGAAATTCAGGCGCACGCGGCGTGGGCTGACGGGCGGCTGGACCCGGCCGAGAACCGCATCCTCGGCCGGGTGGCGCAAGTCCTCGGCGTGGACCGCCGGACGCTGGAGCAAATTCTCAGCAGTGTGCAATACGCCGCCGCCGGCGGCGCGCAGGAAGCGGCGCGCGACATCGGTGAAGACTACAAAATTCTCGGCGTGCCGCGCAACGCCGATGACGACGCCGTCAAGCGCGCCTACCGCAAGTTAATGAACCGCAACCATCCGGACAAACTGGTGGCCAAAGGAATGCCGGAAGAAATGGTGCGCGTGGCAACGGAAAAAACGCAAAAAATTAAACTCGCCTACGAGAGAATTAAAAAATCCCGGCGCCGCTGAGCCGCCGCCCGCGCCCTCACCCCCACCAGCCGGCGGCGCGGAAGTCGTTTACATTGGTGCCGGTGGGCCCGCACGCCACCAAGTCGCCGAGCCGCGCAAAAAAACCGTGAGCATCGTTGTCGTCCAGATGTCGTTGCGCGCACATGCCGAGTTGGCGCGCCCGCGCCAACGTGTCCGGCCCGGTGATTGCGCCGGCGTTGTCCTCGCTGCCGTCGAGGCCGTCGGTGTCGCAGGCCAGCGCGTAAACGCCGGGCTGGCCGGCCAGGGCAATGGTGAGGGCGAGCAGATATTCGGCGTTGCGCCCGCCGCGGCCGCCGCCTCGAACGGTGACGGTGGTTTCGCCGCCGGAGAGCAGCGCCAGCGGCGCATCACCCGGTTTTTTCCGCTGCGCGATGTTGCGGATGATGTCGGCGTGCAGCCGGCCCAGGTCACGCGCCTCGCCTTGCAAATCGTCACCGAGAATTTGGGTTTTGATTTGCATTTCTTTTGCGCATCGCGCCGCCGCCTGCAATGCCGTTGCCGCCGCTGCGGCGATGGTGTATTCCGCCTCGCATCCGGTGAACTCTTCGGGGAACGGCGTTTCCCATTCGCCGCGCCGCAGTTTTTTGTGCGCGACCTCGGGAATGGGGATGCCGTAACGGTTCACGACCGCAAGCGCATCGGCCGCGCTGGTGGGGTCGGCGACGGTGGGGCCGGAGGCAATCACCGCCGGGTCATCGCCGGGCACATCGGAAATGCTCAGCGTGTGCACCCGCGCCGGAAAACAGCGGCGCGCCAGTTGTCCGCCCTTCACCGTCGACAGATGCTTGCGCACGCAATTGATTTCGGCAATGGGCGCGCCGGCGCGCAGCAGCGCGCGGTGAATGTTTTGTTTGTCGGCGAGAGTGAGGCCCTCGGCCGGGGCGCACAACAGCGACGAGCCGCCGCCGGAGATTAATATCAGCGCGAGATCATTCGGCGAAAAATTTTGCGCATGGCGCAGAATTGTTCTGGTGGCGGCGATGCAGGATTGGTCCGGCACCGGATGCGCGGCCTCAAACACGGCGATTTTTTCGCAGGCGATGGCGTGGCCGCGGCGGGTGACCACGGCGCCGCTCAGGTCGCGGATGCCGCGCTCCCCCAGGCATTGCTCCGCCACCCGCGCCATGCCGGCCGCCGCCTTGCCGGCGCCGAGCACCACCGTGCGTCCGGCCGGCGGCGCGATGCCGGCGAGGCGGCCGGGCAGGCATGCCTCCGGTGCCGCAGCCCGCACCGCGCAATCAAACAAACGGCGCAACGCCGCGTGCGGGTTTTTCGCCGACTCCGCTCGTGCCGCGCCCATCAAAACATTTTCACACCGCGCAAAACTAATGTAAACTTTCCACAACAGCCCGGCCGCCGCGCCCCATCGACCACGCAATTAAAAAAAAATGTACACCGCGCCCATTGCCGACATGGAGTTTGTTCTGAACGAACTCGCCGGCCTGCCGGAAATCGCAAAACTTCCCGGTTATGAAGACGCGACGCCGGACCTGGTTAGGAACGTGCTGGAGGAGTCGGCAAAAATTTCCGCCGAAGTTCTCGCGCCGCTTAACCGCGTGGGCGACACCGAAGGCGTGCGCCTTGTCGACGGCGCGGTGCAAACACCGGGCGGCTGGCGTGATGCGTACCGGACGTTTATCGCCGGCGGCTGGAACAGTCTGCCTTTTGCGCCGCAGCACGGCGGCCACGGTTTGCCGTGGCTGGTGGCGACCGCGGTGCAGGAAATGTGGCACGCGGCGAACATGGCATTCGGTTTGTGTCCGTTGCTGACGCAGTGTGCGGCCGATGCCATTGCGCTGCACGGTGACGACCGCCAGCGCGCGGTGTTTTTGCCGAAGATGGTGGGCGGCGAATGGAGCGGCACCATGAACCTCACCGAACCGCAGGCCGGCTCCGACCTGGGCGCGCTGAAAACCACGGCGCGGCGCAATGGTGACCATTATTTAATTCGCGGGCAGAAAATATTCATCACCTACGGCGAGCATGACCTGGTGGAAAACATTGTGCACCTGGTTCTCGCCCGCACCCCCGACGCGCCCGAGGGCGTCAAGGGAATTTCCCTTTTCATCGTGCCGAAATTTGTGCCCGCGGCGGACGGCGGCATCGGCGAGCGCAACGATTTGCGCTGCGTTTCCCTGGAGCACAAACTCGGCATCCACGGCAGCCCCACCGCGCTGATGTCCTACGGCGATGACGGCGGCGCCGTCGGCTATCTGGTCGGCGAGGAAAACCGCGGGCTGGAATACATGTTCAGCATGATGAATCTGGCGCGCCACACCGTCGGCCTGGAAGGCGTCGCCATCGCCGAGCGCTCCTACCAGCAGGCGCTTGCCTACGCCAAAGAGCGGGTGCAGGGCCGGGCCTCGGGTCGCGAGCGCGTCACCATCATTCACCACCCCGATGTCAAGCGCATGCTGCTGGCCATGAAGTCGCAGATTGAGGCGATGCGCGCGCTGGCCTTCACCGCCGCGGCCGGTTTTGATTTGTGGCGCCGCCATCCGGACCAGGACCGGCGCGCCGCCGCTGGCCGGCGGGTGGAGTTGCTGACGCCGATTGTCAAAGGCTGGTGCACCGAAACCGGCACCGAGTTGACCTCCATCGGCGTGCAAGTGCACGGCGGCATGGGTTTCATTGAGGAAACCGGCGCCGCCCAGCACTACCGCGACGCGCGCATCACCGCGATTTACGAAGGCACCACCGGCATCCAAGCCGGCGACCTGTTGGGGCGCAAATTGCTGCGCGACAAGGGTGCCGCCGCCGCCGAGTTGATGGCGGAAATGCGCGGCGAGGGTGAGGCTGACGATGCCTTGGGCGAGGCGGTGGGCGCATTGGATGAGGCGACACAATATCTTCTGCGCGAGGATTTGGCGCGCGGCTTGGCGGTGTCGGCGCCCTACCTGCGCCTGTGGGGCGTCACCGTCGGCGGCTGGCTGATGTTCCGCGCCGCCAAAATCGCCGCGCGCCGGGCCGGGGAAGGGGGCGGTGATGGTGTTTTTTACCGTGAAAAAATCAACACTGCCGAGTTTTACGCCGCTCACATCCTGCCGCAGGCGCGCGCGCTGGCGGTGACTGTGGTAAAAGGGGCGGCAAGCGTGGGCGCGTTTGGCGCGGGCGGTTGAAAAATGACTTTATTTCAATACATCAGGGCGTTGAATGCGAACCTGCGCACCGGGAGCGCCAGCGAGGGCTCTCACCGCCCGGCGTTGGTGGAATTGCTGGAAACCGAGAAGGGCGTTCGTGCCGTCAATGAGCCGGCCCAAATTGCCGGCAATGCACCGGATATTGAGGTCATTCGCGGCGCCAGCGTCATTGGGTTTATTGAGACCAAGGACATTGGGGCAAACCTGGACGTTGAAAAGGCCGGCGAGCAGTTGACGCGGTACCGTGATGCTTTTCCCAATCTTCTGCTGACCGATTATCTGGAATGGATTTGGTTTGTGGACGGTGCAGAAAAAGAAAGGGTCTGCATTGCGCGCATGGTCAAAGGAAAAATTAAACTCGATGATGGCGCCGAAAAGAAATGGAGCGAATTTGCGGGTAATTTTCTGGCATGGAAAATGCCGTCGGTCGCGGCGCCGCAGGAATTGGCGAAGCACCTTGCCGGAAAAACCCGCCAACTTAAAGCGGTGACTCTTGCCCTGCTGAAAGAGGGCGACAGGGAAATCAGCGCGCAGCACAAGACTTTTTGCCAATATCTTGTGCCGGATATCAGCGCAGAGGAGTTCTCCGATATGTTCGCGCAAACGATTTCCCACGGTATTTTTACCGCGCGCTGCTTTGGCAGAACCGGGGAAATTTTTGCCCGCACCAGGACCGAAACCTTGATTCCAGAAAGCAATCCTTTGCTGCGGGAATTTTTTCACCATATCACCGGCCCGAATTTGTCCCCGGACCTGGCCAGGCTGGTGGACAGCATCACCGATTTCCTCAGCCGGGTGGATATGCGCTCCATCCTCGAGACGCAGGCGCGCAAGGCGGGGTTTGAGGATCCGGTGTTTCATTTTTATGAAACTTTTCTCGCCGCCTACGATCCTAAACTGCGCGAGCGGCGCGGCGTTTATTACACGCCGGCGCCGGTGGTGGATTTCATCGTGCGCGGCGTGGATGAAATTTTGCGCACTCGGTTTAGGCGCGCCGCCGGCCTTGCCGACACCAAAACTTTAATTCTTGACCCCGCCGTCGGCACCGCCGCTTTTCTGCGCCGGGTGGTGGAAATTATCCGGCAAACCGTGCTGCGGCAGGGGCGGGGCGGAGTGTGGAGCGGGTATGTGAAAGACCATCTTCTGCCGAGAATTTTCGGTTTTGAGTTGATGATGGCGCCGTACACCGTGGCGCATCTGAAACTCGCTCTGCAACTGAGGGAGAGCAACTATGAATTCGGCAAGCGGGAGCGCCTACAGATTTTTCTCACCAACACGCTGGACCAGTTGCAGAACGAAAGCGGCCAGTTGATGTCGCAGTGGCTGGTGGACGAAGCCAAGGATGCGGAAGCGGTTAAAAACGAGAAGCCGGTGATGGTGGTGCTCGGCAATCCGCCGTATTCCGGGGAATCCGCCACCCGCAGTCAATGGTCCAAGGACTTAATCGCCGAGTACAAAAAAG
>RKSH01000105.1 GCA_007570945.1 Gammaproteobacteria bacterium
CAAGCCCACCACCACATTCACCGGCGCGGCGACCTCGCGCACCAGCGCGGCGATGGTGTCCAAATCGGCGATGCCGGGGGCGTATAAACAATCCGCGCCGGCTTCGCGGTATAGATTAAGCCGCCTGATCGCCTCCGCGAACGGCTCGGGATGGCCGGTCAGATAGCACTCGGCGCGCGCGGTGAGCGTGAAGTCGATGCCGGACTCCGCCACGCCCTGTTTCGCCGCGCTGACGCGCTCGGCGGCCAGGGCGGCCGGATACAGCGGCGCGCGCGAGTCGCCGGTGTAATCCTCGATGCTCGCCCCGACCGCGCCGGTTGCGGCGATTTGCGCGAAATTCTCGGCGACTGCTTCGGGCGCATCGGCGTAACCGTTTTCCGCGTCCATGCTGACCGGCACGCGCACCGCCGCGGCGATGCCGGCGGTGGCGTCCAGCGCCGCCTGGAACGACAGCGCCCCGGCGGCGTCCGGCAGCGCCCGGGCATATGCGATGCCCGCGCTGGTGGTGCCGATGGCGTCGAACCCGGCTTGCTCGAGCAATGTGGCGCTGCCGGCGTTCCATGCGTTGGGCATGATGAAAGCGCCGGCGCCGCGGTGCAACGCCTTGAAGCGCGCGGCTTTTTCTCTTGCGCCTGGGCTCATGGATTTATGCGGCGCGGCGTTTCTGCAGCAGATTGTCCAGCCAGTCAGGGTCCATCTCGGGCACCGAGGACAGCAGGAGGTCGGTGTATTCGTGGTGCGGCGGGGTGAGGACTTCCTCCTTTTTGCCGTGCTCCACGATGCGGCCTTGCAGCATGACCACGATTTCATCGGCGATGGCCTTGACCGTGGCCAGGTCGTGGGTGATGAAAAGGTAGGTGATGCCGAGTTCCTCTTGCAGGCGGTGAAGGAGTTTGAGGATTTCCTCGGCCACCAATTGGTCCAGGGCCGAGGTGACTTCGTCGCAGATGATTAATTCCGGCCGCGCGGCGAGGGCGCGGGCGATGCACACGCGCTGCTTCTGGCCGCCGGACAACTCGGGCGGGTAGCGGTCCTTGAAATCGTCGCTGAGTTCAATCATTTCCAGCAACTCCCTCACCCTCGCCGCCCGCTCGGCGCCGTGCATGCCGAAGTAAAAACTCAGCGGGCGGCCGATGACATCGCGGATTTTCTGGCGCGGATTCAGGGCCACATCCGGCATCTGGTAAATCATCTGCAGGTGGCGCAGCAGGTTTTTGTTGCGGCGGCGGCACGAGGCCGGCAACTCCCTGCCGTTGAACAAAACGCGCCCCTCAAAAGGCGGCAACAGGCCGGTGATGGCGCGGGCCAGGGTGGACTTGCCGCTGCCGGACTCGCCGACGATGGCGACGGTGGTTTTGCGGCCGACTTTCAGCGACACCTCCTCCAGTACATTGACCCCGGCATCGGTGCCGCCGTAGCGCGCCCACACATTGTCCACCTCAAGCACGGTGGCGGATTCGGATTCATCGGCGGCAGCCTTGGTGAAAGTGCGGACGGCGAGCAGTTTGCGGGTGTATTCCTCCTTTGGCGCGGCCAGCATGGCGCGCGCGCCGCCCTCCTCCACGGTGAGGCCGTGGCGCAAAACCATGATGCGGTCGGCGAGTTGGGCGACCACGGCGAGGTCGTGGGTGATGTAGATGGCGGCGGTGTTGAACTGGCGGACGATGTCCTTGATGGCGGCCAGCACCTCAATCTGCGTGGTCACATCCAGCGCGGTGGTCGGCTCGTCAAAGACGATGAGGTCGGGCTTGCACGACATGGCCATGGCCACCATGGCGCGCTGCAACTGGCCGCCGGAGACCTGGTGCGGATAGCGAAAACCGATTTGGTCGGGATTCGGCAAATCAAGGCGGCGGTAGATGTCCTTGGCATTGGCGGCGGCCTCGGGGTAACTGAGAATGCCGTGCTGCACCGGGGTTTCGGCGTACTGGTCAATGAGCCGGTGCGCCGGGTTGAACGAGGCGGCGGCGCTTTGCGCCACATATGCGATGCGGGCGCCGCGCACCGCGCGCAACTCGGCCGGCGCGGCGCCGAGAATTTGAATGCCGTCAAAATCAATCTCGCCGCCGCTGATTCTGCAGCCGGGGCGGGCGTAGCCCATGGCGGCGATGCCGATGGTGGACTTGCCGGCGCCGGACTCGCCAATCAGGCCGAGCACCTCGCCGCGGTCCAGATGCAGGTCCACGCCCTTGACGATGGGCAGCCAGCGGTCGTCGGTGAAGCCGTCGATGCGCAGGCCGCGCATGGTCAACAGCCGCTCGCCGGCGCCCACGTCGCGCTTAGACCTCATCGCGCAACCCGCTGGTCTTGCGCAGGAACCAGTCCACCACCAGGTTCACGGCGATGGTGAGGATGGCGATGGCCAGGGCCGGCACCAGCGGCGTCATGATGCCGTAGGTGATGGCGGCGGCGTTCTCGCGCACCATGCTGCCCCAGTCGGCGGCCGGCGGCTGGATGCCGAGGCCGAGGAAACTAAGCGCGCTGATGAACAGAAACACAAAGCAGAAGCGCAGGCCGAACTCGGCAATCAGCGGCGTCAGCGCGTTGGGCAAAACTTCGCGGCGCATAATCCACCACAGGCCTTCGCCGCGCAGTTTGGCCACTTCCACGTAATCCATGACGCTGATGTCCATGGCCAGCGCGCGGCTGATGCGAAACACGCGGGTGGAATCCAAAATGGCGATGACCACAATCAACACCGGCACCGAGGTGCCGAGAATGGACAGGACGATGAGCGCAAAGAACAGCGTGGGAAAGGCCATGATGATGTCCACGATGCGCGACAGCAGTTGGTCGGTGAGGCCGCCCACCACCGCGGCGAAGAAGCCGGCCGCCATGCCGATGAAAAACGCCAGAAGGGTGATGACGATGGCGATGGTGATGGTGTTGCGCGCGCCGTAGAGAACCCGCGTCCACAAGTCGCGGCCCAGTTGGTCCAGGCCGAGCAACGTGCCGCTCTCCTC
Organism: Gammaproteobacteria bacterium; assembly: GCA_007570945.1. Lineage (GTDB taxonomy): Bacteria > Pseudomonadota > Gammaproteobacteria > Arenicellales > Spongiicolonaceae > Spongiicolonus. The sequence continues at coordinate 2,964 of RKSH01000105.1, forward strand.
CGCCGACACCCACGGCGAGGTGATGATGACCTCGGTCTCGGCGTAGGGCGCAATGAGCGGCGCAAAAATCGCGCAAAAAAGGTAAACCAAAATCACCGCCATGCCGATTTTGGCCGGCCAGCCGGCCTTGGCGAATTCTTTGAGAAAAAGCATGGCGGCTATTTGGGATGGCGCAGGCGCGGGTTGCCGATGATGGACAGAATGTCGGCGGTGAGGTTCAGCAGAATGTAGGTGGCGCCGAAAATCAGCACACAGGCCTGCACCACCGGCAGGTCGCGCACCCGCACCGAGTCCACCATCAACTGGCCGAGGCCGGGATAGACGAACACCACCTCAATAACCACCACGCCCACCACCAGGTAGGCCAGGTTGAGCACAATCACGTTGATAATCGGCGACAGCGCGTTGGGCAGCGCGTGGTGCACAATGATGCGCGCGGCGGCGATGCCCTTCAGTTGCGCCATTTCAATGAACGGGCTTTGCATTAGGTTGACGATGGCGGCGCGCGTCATGCGCATCATGTGCGCCACCACCACGAAAGTGAGCGCGGCCACCGGCAGGGCGGACGCGTACAATTGACTTAGGAACGGCATGTCCGGGGTGATGTTGGAAATGGCCGGGAACCAGTTGACCTGCACCGCGAACAGCGCGACCAAAATATAGCCGATGAGAAATTCGGGCAGCGAAATGAAGCCCAGGGTGACCATGGAGATGGTCTTGTCAAACAGCGTCTCGCGGTAAAGCGCCGCCAGCACCCCCAGCGCCAGCGCCAGCGGCACCGCCACCACCGCCGCGGCCACGGCGAGGAACAGCGTATCCAGCAGCCGCTGGCCGATGAGTTCGGAAATCTCGCGCTTGTTGGCCAGCGACGTTCCCATGTCGCCCTGCAGAAAGTTGAACAGCCATTCACCGTAGCGCACGTGCAACGGCCGGTCCAGCCCCAACTCCCGGCGCAACGCGGCCACCGTGTCCGGCGCCGCCGACTGGCCGAGAATGGATTGCGCCAAATCCCCGGGCAACACCTCCACGCCCAGGGAAATCAAAACGGTGATGACAAAAAGCGCCAGCAGGCCGAAGCCGAGCCGTTTCGCCACCAGTTGCAGCAGGCCCATGGGGGAAACTCAGGGAAAAACGCCGGCACCCGCCGTCCAACGGGCGCCGGCGCAGAGGCCTTCTTCAGGCAAACCACCAGCGCTCGGTGGCGCGGTAGCCGTCCATTTCGGCGGTGCCGGAAATGGTGCCGGTGGTGGCGATTTTGCTGCTGACGCCGGAGACGAAGTTGTTGAACAACGGCACGATGGTGGCGCCCTCGTCCCAATGCAACTCCTGCATCTCCCAGTACATCTCGCGCCGCAACTCTTCGTCGACCTCGGCGCGCGCCTGCAGCAACAGGCTCTGGAAACGGTCGTTGTACCAGTGGTTGTCGTTCCAGTCGGCGCCCTTCTGGTAGGCCACCGTCCACATCTGGTCCTGGGTCGGGCGGCCGCCCCAGAAGCAGAACACCCACGGCTTCTTCAGCCACACGTTGCTCCAGTAGCCGTCGCTGGACTCGCGCACCACGTCGATGTTGATGCCGGCCTTGGCGGCATGCTCTTTGTACAGCACCGCCGCGTCCACCGCGCCGGAGAAAGCGGCGTCGGCGGTGGACACCTGCACGTCCAGACTGCTGAGCCCGGCCTGCTTCAGGTGGAACTTGGCCTTGTCCGGGTCGTAGGTGCGCTGCTCCAGCGAGGTGTTGTAGAACGGCTGGTGGCGGGCGATGGGCAGGTCGTTGCCCACCGCGCCGTGGCCGTTGATGATGGTCTGCAGCAGCGCCTCGCGGTCGATGGCCCAGCGCAGCGCGCGCCGCACGTTGACGTCGTTGAACGGCGCCACATCGGCGAACATGGGAATGGTGTAGTGGCCGGTGCCGGTGATGGAAAGCACGTTGATGCCCGGCAGCCGGTCCATCAGGTTGGCGGTCTTGTATTCCACCCGGTTAATGGCGTCCACCTCGCCGGCGCGCAGGGCGTTGCTGCGGGCGCTGGCGTCCTCAATGGCGGTGATGGCGAGTTCGTCAAAGAACGGCCGCCCCTCCTTGTGGTAGTTGGGATTGCGCCGCGCCGAGGCGCGCACGCCGGGCTCAAAGTCGCCGAGGATGAACGGCCCGGTGCCGGTGCCCTGCAACGGACTCTCGTCCTCGGGCCAGACGCCGAGGTGGTAGTCGGTGAGGGTGTACGGAAAATCGGCGTTGCCGGTTTTAAGTTTCACCTGCATCAGCCGCGGGCTGAGGGCGCGCAGACTTTCAATCTGCTCCAGCGGCCCCTTCATCGCCGAGGTGGAGTCGGGGCGAATGTGATGGCGCAACGAGGCCACCACATCGGCGGCGGTCAGCGTCTTGCCATTGTGAAACTCAACACCCCGGCGGATGACGAAGTTCCACTCTTTGGCGCCCGGTGCGCCCTCCCAGCTTTCTGCAAGGTCGCCCACCAGCGAGCCGTCCGGCGCAATCTCGGTGACATTGCTGCGAATGGCGTGGGTGAGCACTTGCATGAAAAAGTCGGTGATGGTGCCGGGATCCAGCGTGTCGTCGGTGGACCCGCCGGCCAGCCCCAGCCGCAACCGCCCGCCGCGCTTGGCGGCAAAGGCCGGAGACGCCCCGAGCATGGAAAGCGGCGCCGCGCCAGCGGCCCCCAGTGCCCCGGCGCGCTTCAGAAAATCACGCCGGGAAATTTTCCCCTGCCGCAGCAGGGTTTCGAGTTGTTTGATTTGAGTCATGACATTGCCTCCACAAGTTGTGTCACGCCCATCATACTCCCCCGCCGCGCCGCCCGCAACCGCCCCGGCAGGCGCGCTACCGCTGGTTGCCCGCTTTGGCTTAAAACCGCCATTCGCCGCTGACAAGATTGCGGTAATCGCCCCCGCCGCCGCGCCGGGCCGACGCCTCCAGCGCCAAGCGCAAATCAAAACGCCCGC
>RKSH01000218.1 GCA_007570945.1 Gammaproteobacteria bacterium
TGCCGTGGCGGGAAGGCAGTCTGGCCGGCGTGGTTCTGTCGCACATGTCGGCGGAGATGAATCTGAACGACGCCGCCAACATTGGCCGCGCCTTTGACAGCCGCATTGACACCGACTTGGTGGCTTTTTCCTCTTACCTCACGCGCCGCTGGAGCGAGCGGACGCGGCTGTGGGCGACGGTGGGCTACGCCGAGGGGGATGCCGAGTTGCGCGAGACCGCCGGCAGCATTGCGCGCACCGCCGACAGCGTGCTCGGCATTAAGATGGCCAGCGCCGGGTTGAATTTCAGTCTTCTCGAGCAGGTCAGTTTGCGGCTCGGCGCATCTTTCAGCCGCGCCAAGTTGGATGGCGGCATGTTTGCCAACAGCAACAATTTGCGCTTTGACACCGTCACCGCCGACACCGTGCGTTTGACCGGCGGCGTTGAGGCCGGCGTTTCCGTTGCGCTGGGCGCCGGCCAGGTGCGGCCCTTTGTGACCGCCGATGCGAGGCGCGACACCGGCGCCGGCGACACCGGCAGCGCGATGGATGTGGGCGGCGGCGTTGAGTGGCGGGGCGAGAAGCTGGAGTTGCGCGTCGAGGGCGGCGGCCACCTGTACGGCAGCGGCGCTGACGAGGAGAGTTTCACCGTCACCGCCCGCCACTCCGGCCGCCTGGCGCCGCATGCCACTTTCAACCGCGACCGCGGCAGCGGCGGCATCAGTTGGAGCGGCGGCCGGCTGAGCGTGGATATGGAACTCGGCGTCGGCGCCGACAGCGGCCGCGGCAGCGGCGGCATCAGTTGGAGCGGCGGCCGGCTGAGCGTGGATATGGAGCTCGGCGTCAGTGCCGGGGGCGACCTCAACCTGGGCAACCTGCTGAAAGGCGAGTTGCGGTTCTAAGTCAGGAAACCGCCGCGCGCGCGCTGAAATCTTTCCTCCAATTTCGCGCCGGCATCGGCCGCCACCGCGCCGCCGTTCCAGTAGCGGCGGCACAGTTGGCGGAAAGTTTCCTCGGCGGATTCGCCGCCGCCACCCCCCTTGCGCCCCATCGCCCCGGACAGCCGCTCGGCCTGCAGGCGCAGCCGCTCGGCGGCGAACTCGGGCGGGGATTCGGCGCCGGCCAGCACCTCAAGGTGCAGGCAGATTTTCTGTTTCTCGGCCAGGCTGGCCTGCTGTTCCCCGGCCAGGCCGGCGGGCGCGGCGTTTTCTTCAAGGCGCGCGGCGGCGGCTTCAAAGCGGGCGGTGATTTCCGTGCCGGCCTCGTCGCCGCACTTCTCCCATGCGGTGCGGGTTTTTTTCAGCAGCATTTTTGTGGCGCTCCGGCCCAGCGCGTTTTCCAGCGCCAGGCACAGCCGCGCGCGCTCCTCCAGCGCATCGTCCACCGCGCGCAGGCCGGCGGCGTGGATGGCCGCCAGGCGCTTTTCGTAATCCCGCACACCGGCGCGGAATTTTTTCTCCACCGCATCGCGTTCTTTTCTCGGCACCGCACCGAGTTCGTTCCATGTTTCGCGGATTTTTTGCACCTCGCCGCGGGCGGCGTTGGCGCCGTCATCGTCGCCGGCCAGGATGGCGCGGATGCGCTCGCACACCTTGTTGCGCGCCGCCAGATTTTCCCGCTCGGTGCGCCGCGCTTCCTGCTGCTGTTGTTTGCGTTTGTCAAAAACAGCGTCGCAAGCCGCGCGGAACTCGCCCCACAATCGATTTTCCACCGCCGGTTTGCTGCGCACCGTCGGCCGCCACCGCGCCTGCTCGGCCTTCACCGTGTCCAGCGCGGTTTTCAAGTCCGCCTTGGCGTCGTCCAGCGCGCGGATGGCGGCGATGGCGCGCTCGCGCCGCTTGCGTTCGCGCTCGCATTCGCGTTCCATGGCCTCGCGGAATTGGGCGGTGACGGCGGCGAAGCGCCGGTCCAGGAGCTTTTTCTTTTTGTGCGGCAGCGGCCGCAGTTTGCGCCGCTGGTGGAAACTTTTGTGCACCAGTTCGTCCACCTCGCGCCACGGCGGTTTGCGCCACTCGGTGGCGGCAAACGTCCGCTCAAGGTTTTCGCACAACCGCTCGTATTCGCGCGCGTTGGCGTCCACGGTTTTGGCGCGCTGTTCAAAATGCGCCTTGCACGGCTCGTAGGCCTCGGTGCAAGCCTGGTTGAATTTATTCCACAGCGCGGCCGGCGCGGCATCGCCGAGCTTGTCCCAGTTGCGCCAGGTTTCCCGCGCCTCGCGGATGCGGCGCGCCAACTCCACCGGGTGTTGCGGCTGCTCTTTCAGCGCGTTCACGGTTTCAATTAATTTGTCCCGCGCCTGGTTGGTGCTCCAGCGCTCCCACTTTTTAAGTTCGTCAATGCGCGGCTGCATTGCGTCCAGGCCATCGGTGAATTCTTTTTTGTGCTCGGCGGAGAGGTTGGGAATGTTGCCCATTTCGCGGCGGATTCTTTTGCCCAGCAGCAGCGCCGGTTTAAGATGGCCGCTGCGCAGTGCCTGTTTGCTTTCCACAAGTTGGGCGCGGATTTGCTCCACCTGTTTTTTGCGCCGCCCCACCTGGCCGTGGATTCTGTCGCGCGCGCGCTCCAGCGAGCGGGTGATGTTGCGGTTGAGCTCATCGTCGGCTTTGTTGCCGAGGGCTTGGTAACTTCTGTTGATTTTTTTGAACAGCGCCTCATCCAGCGTGCCGGAGGTTTTGAGCAGCGATTCGATTTGCGCGAGAATTTTTTGCGCCGCCTCTTTCTGCAACGCCCCGGCGCCGCCCTCACCCTCATCGACGCCGGGCGATTTTTCGGCGCGCGTGGTTTCGGCGGCGCTGACGTCACCGGCCGCCTCGTCGGCCGGCTGGCGGCACGGCGTTGGCGTGTGGGCGTTATCGGCGGCGCCGCCGCGACCGGCGGAATCGCCGGTTTCGGTTTGCGGCTTCGGCGTCACCGCCGCGCCGCTCTCTTGCTTAAAATCGCTCATAATGCGATAGTTTGGGCGCAAAAATTGGTTCTTGTATGAGGACCAGCATAGCGCAACCAACGCCCAAACGCCACCTGATTGCCACCCGTTTTTTTCGCCGCCCATGCCGCCATCCCGACCCGTTCACCGCCGGCCCCTGCATCTCGCCGGGCCGTTGCTGATGGTTTGGGCGGCGGCGTTGTTTGCGCCGCCTGAGGCCGCCGCCCACCATTTGGTGGAGGCGGAGGAGGTGTTTTGCGATGCGCGCTTTCCCTGTTCCGAGCGGCTGAAGCCGCGGATTAATTTCTGGGTGCATGTGTTCTCGCGCTGGGGCACCGACGAGGCGGTGTTCCACGATTCACAGTTTCCGCAGCGCGTCTACGCCGTGGTCCAGTCCGCCGGCGCCTGTGCGCGGCGGGAAAAAAGCGCGGCGCTCACCGCCGAATACCGGCGCATCAAACAAACCCTCACCGGCCTCGCGCAAAACACGGCCGCCGCCGACCTGGGCGCCGAGCAACGGCACATTCTTGGATTATTTCCGGCGCCGGACGCGGCCGAGTTGCGCGCCGCCGCCGGGCGCATTCGTTGCCAGCAGGGCAACCGCGACCGGTTCCGCGCCGCGCTGCAGCGCTATGGCGCCTACCGCGGCATGGTGCAAAAAATTCTGCGCGATGCCGGCCTGTCGCCGGACATTCAATATCTGCCGTTTGTGGAATCGGCCTACAACCCGCGCGCCATGAGCCGCGTCGGCGCCGCCGGCCTGTGGCAAATCATGCCGCGCACCGGACGCCACTTCGGCCTGCAAGTGAGCGGCGCCATTGACGAGCGGCTGGACCCCGAGTCGGCCACCCGCGCCGCCGCGCGCTACCTGAAAAAAAGCGAGAAAGTACTGCGCGCCGCCGCCGAGGGCCACGGCGCGCTGAGCGAAGGCGACCTGAACCCGTTCATCATCACCTCCTACAACTACGGCGTGAGCGGCGCGCGCAAATCCATCCGCCAATTCGGGCCCGACTTTGACACCGTGCTGGAGCATTACAAATCGCCGCGCTTCCAAATCGCGGTGAAAAATTTCTATGCGAGTTTTTTGGCCGCGCGCCATGTCGCCCGCGACTCCGGCCGCTACTTCAGCGGCGTGCCTTTGGATGAGCCGTTTCGCTACCACACGCACGTTCTTAAACACGCCGCTTCCATTGAACGCATTGAAAAAATTTTTAATCTGCCGCGGGAGGAGTTGCGCCGCTGGAACACCGCGCTGACCCGCTATGTGTGGCACGGCTGGCGTTTTGTGCCGGCCGGTTACCGCCTGCGCCTGCCGCCGAAAGAGGGCGGCTGGGAAAAGGAAATTAATCTACTCACGCAACTCGCCCCGCAGCGGGAAAGTTTTTCCAACGTGCGCTACCGCGTCAAACGGGGCGACACCGCCTGCGCCATCGCCCGCGCTTTCGGCGTGAACTGCCGCCGCCTGATGGCGGTGAACGACCTGAACCGCCGCGGCCTGATCCGCGTCGGCCAGCGCCTGACCATCCCCTCGCGCAAGCCGGCGGCGCCGGCCAAGCGGGTCGCGCTGGCCGAGAAGACGCCGGCGGAAACGGCGCTGGAAAAATCGGCGCAGCCGCGGCAGGCGGTGGTTGCAAACTCCCAAACGGAGGCTGCGGCCGAGGAGGCGGTGGTTGCAGACTCAGAAACGGTGGTTGCACCGGCGGAACCGCCGCCGCCGCAATACACCGTGCGTGCCGGCGATACGCCGTGCGAGATTGCATTGCGCTTGACAATTTCATGCGCCGCGCTGCTGGAGAACAACGGCCTTGACCGGCGCAGTAAAATTTTCCCCGGCCAGGTGCTGCAGGTGAGGCCGGCGGAACGCCCGGCGGCGCTGCCGGCCGGCGAGGCGGTGACGGTGGATGAGGAGGAGTTTCTGGCGGTGCTGGACCGGCCGCCGGATTTTGCGGTGTATGAAACAGGCGCGGCCGGCTCCGCCGGCGCCGAGTTTTTTATTTTTGCGCTGCCGGCGGAAACCCTCGGGCACTTTTCCGACTGGCTGAACCTAGGCTTCACCAGCCGCCTGCGCAAGTTCAACGGCATGGGTAACAGGCGCGGCGTGCGCATCGGCCAGCGCATCCGCCTGCCCATCGCCGACCGCGCCATGATTGAGACTTTTGAGCGCCGCCGACAGGACTACCACGGCCTCTTGGTGGAGGAGTTCAAGGAAAACTACCGCGTGGAGGGCCTGGAAAAATACCAGGTCGTGCGCGGCGACTCGCTGTGGGCCATCGCCCGCGCAAAACAAATTCCGCTGTGGCTGCTGTTGCGCTTCAACCCCGATATTGCGCGCAAGCAGTTGCGCGCAGCGCAGGAGGTGAGCGTGCCGCTGGTGGATGAGCGCGCCTGAGTTATGCCGCGGCGCGCAACTTTAACGCCGCTGAGTTAATGCAGTAGCGCAGCCCGGTGGGCGGCGGTCCGTCCTCAAACACATGCCCCAGATGCGCATCGCACCGCGCGCACAAAACCTCGGTGCGCCGCATGAAAAAACTCCGGTCGTCCTTGGTCGCCACGCACTCACCCCCGGCCGGCGCCGTAAAACTCGGCCACCCGCTGCCCGAATCAAACTTGTCCGCCGAGCGAAACAAAACCTCCCCGCAACAGACGCAAAGGTAATCACCGTCCTCCTTGCAGTCGCAATACGCCCCGCTGAACGGCGCCTCGGTCCCCTTCTGTCGGCAGATGCGGTACTGCTCGGCGCTTAATTGCTCACGCCATTCGGAGTCGGTTTTGGTGATTTTTTGCATGGCGGGGGATGGGTGATGGCCGGTCGTATTGTAACCCGGGCGGCCGGCGGTGTGGCATAAATCGGCGGTCGCGCCTGCCGTTGTTTCCCCGGTCATGCCCGGAATCTTTGGCAGGATGACACATTCCCGGCAGCCGCCGGGGAGGTCAAAATTGCCACGTTTGATGCGTTTCATGCCACGGGTGGGAAGCCTAAGCCCGCCACGATATAAATTCGTGCTATATT
>RKSH01000224.1 GCA_007570945.1 Gammaproteobacteria bacterium
CTGTCCTGCAGGGTGAGGTCGATCTTGGGGCCGTAAAACGCGCCCTCGCCGGGTTGCAGTTGGTACTCCAAACCGCGCTTTTGCAGCGCGTCCTGCAGAATTTGCTCGGCGCGGTCCCACAGCGCCTCCTCACCGACGCGCTGCTCGGGGCGGGTGGACAGGGCCACCGCCACATTGTCAAACCCGGTGTCGCCGTAGACCCGCCAGGCGATGTCCAGCAGCGCCGACACCTCGTCGTGAATCTGCTCCGGCGTGCAGAACACATGGGCGTCGTCCTGGGTGAACCGCCGCACCCGCAACAGGCCGTGCAGCGCGCCGGAGTCCTCATAGCGGTGCACCAGCCCGAACTCGCCGAGCCGCACCGGCAGTTCACGGTAACTGCGCAGGCCCTGGTTGAACACCTGCACATGGCCCGGGCAGTTCATGGGCTTCAGCGCATACTCGCGTTCCTCAATGTTGGTGTAGAACATGTGCTGGTGAAACTTCTCCCAGTGCCCGGAACGCTGCCACAGCGCGCGGTCCATCAACTGCGGCGTGTGCACCTCCTGGTAGTCGTACTCGCGCAGCAGTTCGCGCATGTAGTTCTCCAGCAGGCGGTACAACTCCCAGCCCTTGCGGTGCCAGAACACCATGCCCGGCGCCTCCTCCTGAAAATGAAACAGGTCCAACTCGCGCCCCAGTTTGCGGTGGTCGCGCTTCACCGCCTCGGCCAGTTGGTGGAGGTGGGCGCGCAGGGATTTGCGGTCCGGCCAGGCGGTGCCGTAAATGCGCTGCAGCATTTCGCGCGACGAGTCGCCGCGCCAGTAGGCGCCGGCCACTTTCATTAACTTGAACGCTTTCAGTTTGCCGGTGGACGGCACATGCGGGCCGCGGCACAGGTCGGTGAAGTCGCCCTGGCGGTACAGCGACAACTCCTCGCCCTCGGGAATGGCGGCGATGATTTCGGCTTTGTAGTTCTCGCCCAGGCCGCGGAAAAACCTCAGCGCCTCGGCGCGCCCCATCACCGAACGTTCCAACGGAATATCGGCCGCCGCCAATTCGCCCATGCGCTGTTCGATTTTCTCAAGGTCGCCCTCGCCGAAACTCTGCGGGCGCGCGAAGTCGTAATAAAAACCGTCGCGAATCACCGGCCCGATGGTCACCTGGGTGTCCGGATACAACTGCTTCACCGCCTGCGCCATCAGGTGCGCCGTGGAATGGCGCACCACCTCCAGCCCCTCCGCATCGGCGGCGGTGAGGACCGCCAGGCGCGCGTCATTTTTCACCACAAAAGCGGTGTCCACCACCCGCCCGTCCACTTTCCCGGCCACCGCATCGCGCGCCAGCCCGGCGCCGATGTCGCACGCCACCTGGGCCACCGAAACGGCGCCGGCGTACTCGCGTACACTGTCATCGGGAAGGGTTATTTGGGGCATCACCCACCGTCGCTGGTTTAAATGAAAAATGGTAGGCGCGAGTGGGATCGAACCACCGACCACCACCATGTCAAGGTGGTGCTCTACCACTGAGCTACGCGCCTGCGGGCGGTGAGAATACCACAAACCGGGCCGCCGCCGGCACCGCCCATGGGCTACAATGGCCGGCGATGAAAGCGTTTGCCTGGATTGCCAAGGCCCACAACTGGCTGGCCGGCAACGATGCCGGGTTGCCGCGGCGGGTGCGGGAGGATTTGCGGCGGCGGCAGGAGGAGACCGAGATTGTAATCGGCTGGTTTCAGTTGGCCATCGTCACCCTGTTTTTTGTGCTGTATGCGGCCTCGCCCAAGACTTTTTCCTCCGATGCGGCGTTTGCGCCGGTGCCGTGGGTGCTGTCGGTGTACTTTGTGTTCACCGTGGCGCGCCTGTACCTGGCGCACATCCGGCGGCTGCCCTACTGGGTTCTGCTGCTGTCGGTGGTGATGGACATCGCGCTGCTGCTGGGGCTGATTTGGAGTTTTCATCTGCAGTACCAGCAGCCGCCGTCGTTCTACCTCAAGGCGCCGACGCTGATTCACATTTTTATTTTCATCGCGCTGCGCGCGCTGCGGCTTGAGCCGGGGTTTGTGCTGATGTCGGGGCTGGTGGCGGCCGGCGGCTGGCTGCTGCTGGTGGCCTACGCGGTGGGCGCGCCGGCCGAGTTAATGGTCACGCGCAACTACGTGGAATACATGACCTCCAACAGCGTGCTCATCGGCGCCGAGATCGACAAGGTGATGGCCATCGTGGTGGTCACCGCCATCCTCACCTTCGCCATCGGCCGCGGCCGCGCGCTGCTGGTGCGCTCCATTGTGGACCGCACCGCGGCCGAGGACTTGTCGCGGTTTGCGCCGCAGGCGGTGGTGCGGCAGATGCAGTCCTCGGATGCGCGCATGGAACTGGGCCACACCGAGGTGCGCGAGGCGACGATTTTTTTCACCGACCTGGAATCTTTCACCTCCATCGGCGAGTCGCTGAGCCCGCCGAAACTGGTGCAGGTGTTGAACGAATACTTCGCCGTGGTCAGCGGGCCGCTGGAGGAATTCGGCGGCGCCATCAACCAGTTTCAGGGGGACGCCATCCTGGCCAGTTTCAATTTGCCCAACGCCGACCCGCGGCATGCGGCCAACGCCATCCGCGCCGCCTTGGCCATCCAGGAGGCGCTGCGCGGCCGCACGTTTGCCGGCGGCACCGTGCTGCACTCGCGCATCGGCATCAACACCGGCACCGTGGTCGGCGGCCTGGTGGGCACCCCGGACCGCGTCGGCTACACCGTGCATGGTGACGACGTCAACATCGCCGCGCGCCTGGAACAGATGAACAAGGAGCACGGCACGCGCATCCTGGTTTCGGAAAAAACCCGCCGCGCCGCCGGTGCGGAAAATTTTCCATTCCGAAAAATCGGCGCGGTGGCGGTGCGCGGGCGCAGCGGCGCGGTGAACGTTTACACGCTGGACGCGTGACGCCGGCGGTTTACAGCAAACCGTAAAACGGCACCGCCGTCACCCAGTCGCCGGCCGCCGGCGCCGGCGCATCGGCGCCGAGCACGATAAAACAGTCGGCATGATGCACGCTGCTCAGCATGCCGGAGCCCTGCTGTTCGGTGGGCGCCACCTGGGGCATGCCGTCCACGGTTTTGAGCCTGGCGCGGAACACCTCCATGCGCCCGGCTTTTTTTCTGAGCGCCATGCCAAGCCTCGCGTTCACCGCCATGGGCGCGCGCGGTTTTTTTTCGCCCATGAGTTTGCACACCGCCGGCATCACCAGCGTGAAAAAGGTGGTCACCACCGCCACCGGATTGCCGGGCAGCGCAAACACCGGTTTTGCATCGACCGTGCCGAAAGCAAAGGGCCGCCCCGGCCGCAGCGCGATTCGCCACAGCGCGACTTCGCCCAGCGCGGTGACGGCCGCCACCGCCAAATCGGCATCCCCGCCCGACGCCCCGCCGCTAAGCACCACCGCATCGGCATCGGCGGCGGCGGCGGCGATGGCGCCGCGGATGCGGGCCGCATCATCGGGCTGGATTCCACGGTCCACCACGGTGGCGCCGAGCCGCCGCAACATGGCGCCGAGCAACACGCGGTTGCTGTCAAAAACTCCGCCGCCGCCGCCGTCACCGGCCTCGCGCAACTCATCGCCGGTGGACAGGATGGCGATGCGCGGGCGTTTGTACACCGTCAGGCGGCCGGCGCCGGTGGCGGCGGCGACGCCGAGTTGCGGCGCCAGCAACCGCGCCCCGGCGGCGATGGCCAGCGCGCCGGCGCCAAGGTCCTCGCCGGCGGCGCGCACATTTTGCCCTTTGGCGTGGCCGGCGGTGATGGCGACGGTGGCGTCGGCGGCCTCCGTCACTTGTTCCAGCGCGACCACGGTGTCCGCGCCCTCGGGAATGGCGGCGCCGGTCATGATGCGCATCGCGGCGCCCTTGGAAATGGCGGCGGCGACTCCGTGACCGGCGAGCGCACGTCCGGAAACGGTGAACGCGCGCGCACCAAAGGCGGGCAGGTCGGCGGCGGCGATGGCGTAACCGTCCATGGCGGCCGCCGCATGGCGCGGAATGTTGACCGGGGACACCAGGTCGGCGGCGAGGATGCGGTTCAGTGCATCGGCGAGGGCGGCTTCCTCGGTTGCATGCGGCGCCGGCGTGAGTTCGGCGATGCGGCGCTGCGCAAGGTGCACCGCAAGCGGTTTTGCCGCGGAGTCAAAACACGGGTCGGGACGGCTGTTCATGGCGGCGGTTTGATGCGGTATAATCGCATTTTAAGGGAGCGATGCGATGACTCGAGAACTTTTTCGTGAAGACGGCTACCTGCGCGAATGCGATGCGGTGGTAAGCGAGGTGCGCGGCAATGCCATCGTCACCGACCAAACCGTTTTTTACCCCACCGGCGGCGGCCAGCCCGGCGACAGCGGCCAACTGTTGCGCGCCGACGGCGCGGCGGTGAAGGTGACCACGGCGTGCAAGGACGCGCAGGACGGCGCGCTGCTGCATGTGTGCGAAGGCGCGGCGGCGGAGGATTTGCCGGCGACGGGGGCGGCGGTGAAGTTGCAACTGGACTGGCCGCGGCGCCACCGCATGATGCGCATGCACAGTTGCATGCACATGCTGTGCGCGCTTATCGCCGCGCCGGTGACCGGCGGGCAAATCAGCGACGGCCGCGGGCGGCTGGATTTTGACTTGCAGGAAACCGTGGACAAGGAGGAGTTGACGCAAAAACTAAACCGGTTAATCGCGGAAAACCATCCCATGGAAATTAAATGGATCACCGCCGATGAGTTGCGCGCGCAACCGCAACTGGTGCGCACCATGTCGGTGAAGCCGCCGCTGGACAGCGGGCGCGTGCGGCTGGTGCATTTTCACGGCGTGGACCTGCAGCCGTGCGGCGGCACCCATGTCGCGGCCAGCGGCGAGATCGGCGCGGTGCGGGTGGCGAAAGTTGAAAAAAAAGGCAAGCGCAACCGCCGCGTCGCCGTTGTGTTTGACGAGTGAGTGCGCATTGATGTTTGCAGCGGCCTGGCCGACGGCGCGCTCTTTGTGCCGTCGCCCAACCGCAGCCCGCGCCCGCCGCAAACTTCGGTGGAGGCGTTAATTGTGCATTGCATCAGCCTGCCGCCGGGCGAGTTCGGCGGCGATGCGGTGGAACAATTTTTCTGCAACCGTCTGGACGCCGGCGGCCATCCCTATTACCGCGCCATCGCGCGGATGAAAGTCTCGGCGCATTTTTTTTTGCGCCGCGACGGCGGCGCGGTGCAGTTTGTGCCGGTGCATGAATGCGCCTGGCACGCCGGCGAATCCAGCTGCCTCGGGCGCGGCCGGGTGAACGATTTTTCGGTGGGCGTGGAACTGGAGGGGGTGGCCGGCGGCGACTTCACCGATGCACAGTATGGCGCGCTGGCCGAGTTGAGCGGCGCGCTGATGCGGGTGTTCCCCGGCCTCCGCCCGCAACACATCTTCGCCCACAGCGAGATCGCGCCGCAACGCAAAAGCGACCCCGGCGACGGTTTTGACTGGCCGCGCTACCGTCAAATGCTGGGGCAATTTGCAGCCTGAGCTCAGCGCCGCCCTTTGCGGTTCCGCCACAGAATATCGGCGCCGCCGCGGCGGCGGTTCAAGGCGCGCGCGGCGACAAAAAGAAAATCCGACAGGCGGTTCAGATACTGCCCTGATGCCGGGTTGAGGGTGAGGCTTTTGCCGCAAGTGTGCAACCGCCGCTCAGCCCGCCGGCACACGGCGCGGGCCAGGTGGGCCAAAGCCGCCTCATGCGCGCCGCCGGGCAGAATAAATTCCCGCAACGGCGCCAGGTCGGCGTTCAAACGGTCCAGCGCCTGTTCCAGCGCCGCCACGTCGGCCGCCGCCACCCGCGCCTCGCCGGGCAGCGCAAGCTCACCGCCCAACTCAAACAGGCAATGCTGCACCGCGCACAACTCATCGCGCACCGCGGCAACCGCG
>RKSH01000124.1 GCA_007570945.1 Gammaproteobacteria bacterium
AAACAACTCATCCAGCCCCACCGAAACCCCGCCCTCCGTCACCACCCGGGCGTGGAAGCGTTTCAGGCGGCGGGGTTCGGGGACGCCGCAGGAGTGGGCGATGATGCCGACTTCGTGCACCAGGTTTTGCAGGTAGGCGCAGACGCGGGCGGCTTTGTTTTTCGGGTCCAGGCCTTTTTGCAGGCGCGGGTTGTGGGTGGTGATGCCGGTGGGGCAGGTGTTTTTGTTGCACTGCAGCGCCTGAATGCAGCCGAGGGCGAACATGGGGCCGCGCGCCGAGGCGGTGAAGTCGGCGCCCATGCACAGCGCCCAGGCCACTTCGGTGGGCGTGATGAGTTTGCCCGAGGCCACCACCTTGATGCGCTCGCGCAGGCCGTGGGCGCATAACTTGTCCACCAGCAGCGGCAAACTCTCGCGCAACGGCAGGCCCATGTCGTCGATGAGCGCCATGGGCGCGGCGCCGGTGCCGCCGTCGGCGCCGTCCACGGTGATGAAGTCCGGCGCGCACTCCTCGCCGCGCTCTTTAATTAAGGTGAACAATTCGTCCAGCCAGCCGTAGGCGCCGACCACCGCCTTGAAGCCCACCGGCTTGCCGGTGACGTCGCGGATGCGGTTTAGAAAATCCAACAGGTCGGCGACGCTGTTGATTTCAGGGTGGCGGTTGGGGCTGATGGAATCGTCGCCGCGGCGGATGCCGCGGATGGCGGCGATCTCGCCGGTGACCTTGCCGCCGGGCAGAATGCCGCCCTTGCCGGGTTTTGCGCCCTGGCTAAGTTTGAGTTCGAACATGCGCACCGTGCGGGCCGCCGCGACTTTGCGCATCTTGTCTTCGTCCAGCGCGCCGTCCAGGGTGCGCACACCGTACTTGGCGGTGCCGATTTGAAAAACCAGGTCGGCGCCGCCGGCCAGGTGGTGCGGCGACAGGCCGCCCTCGCCGGTGTTCTGCCAGGCGCCGGCCAGGCGCGCGCCGTTGGACAGCGCCAGCACCGCCGGCCTGGAGATGGCGCCGAAACTCATGCCGGAGATGTTGCACAGCGAGGAGGTGGTGAACGGTTTTTCACAGTGCGGCCCGATGGTCACCGGCGCCGGCGGCACCGCGTCCTCGCCGAGGGTGGGGAACGGGCAGTTGACAAACAAAACGGTGCCCGCCGGCCGCAGGTCGCGGGTGGAGCCGAAAGCGACGGTGTTGTCCACATTCTTCGCCGCGCGGTACACCCACGAGCGCTGGGCGCGGTTGAACGGCAACTCCTCGCGGTCCATGGCGAAAAAATACTGGCGGAAAAATTCCCCGAGGCGCTCAAAAAACGCGCGCAACCGGCCAATCACCGGGTAGTTGCGGCGGATGGCGTGCTGGGTCTGGCTGACGTCGATGATGTACAGAATCATGAGCGCCAGCAGAAAGACGCCGATGACAAAAATAAACAGCAGCGACATCACCTCAAGAAAGCGCAGCAGAAAACTTTGCATTTCGTCGGACATGGCTTCTCCGGATGAGGGTGGGGGCGGGCCGTCAGCCGCGCATGACAATTTCGCCGAGGCGCCTGGTCAGCAGCGCGTTTTCACGGTAGTCAATGGGCAGCACCACCAGGCTTGGGCCCTGTTCGCCGAAGGCGGTTTGCAGCGTTTGTTTCAGGCCGCGGCTGTGGTCGACGCGGTGGCCGTGCCAGCCGAAACTGTCGGCGAGTTTCAGCCAGTCGGGGTTGCCGAAAGACAAGTCGGTGTGGCGGCCGAACTCGTTGCTTTGTTTCCACGCGATTAAACCGTACGCATGGTCCTCCCAAACCATCACCACGATGCCGGCGCCGAGGCGCTTGGCGGTTTCCATTTCCTGCACGTTCATCATGAAGCCGGCGTCGCCGCAAACCGCCAGCACGCGCCGCCGCGGGTGCACCAGGTGCGCGGCAATGGCGCCGGGCAGCGCGAAACCCATGGAGCAGAAACCGTTGGGGATGAGGCAGGTGTTCGGCTCGTGGCACTGGTAATGGCGCGCGATCCACATTTTGTGCGCGCCCACGTCGGACAGCAGAATGTCGCCGGCGCCCATCACCTCGCGCACGTCCCACAAAACTTTCTGCGGGCGGATGGCGCCTTCGGTGTCGTCGTCGCGGTGGGCGGTGAACTCGGCGAGCATTTTGCCGCGCACCTCGCGCTGGCCGCTTAAATCAAAACTCAGGCCGCCGGTTTCGTTCACGCACTCATTCAGCATCCACAAAGTGTGCGCCAGGTCGCCAATCACCTCCACGCCGGGATGGTAGTTGGCGTCGATCTCGGCCGGCAGAAAATCCAGGTGCACGATGTCCTTGTCGCGGCGCGGATTCCACAGGCGCGGGTGGTATTCCACCATGTCGTAGCCGATGGTGAGCACCAGGTCGGCGTCGTCAATGGCGAGGTTCACCAGGTCTTTGTTGCCGAGGCCGACGGTGTAGAGGCAGTGCTCGGCGTCCATGTCCACGCAGCCCTTGGCCATGAACGTGCTGACCACGCCGATGCCGGTCTTGCGGCAGAAGCGCCGCAACTGCCGGCTGGCGCGGCGGCGGATGCAGCCGTTGCCGGCGATGATTAGCGGGCGTTTGGCGCGCCTGATTTTGTCAAAGGCGCGGCGCACGATTTTTTCATCCGGCACCGGGCGGCGGAACAAGCGCGGTTGCAGCGGCGTTTCCGCGACCTCCGCCTTCGCCAAATCCTCCGGCAACTCAATGTGGCACGCGCCGGGTTTTTCAGTGCGCGCAACCCGCACCGCCTTGCGCACAATCTCCGGAATGTTGCCCGGCGCAATCACCCGAATCGCCCACTTGGTCACCGGCTCAAACATCTTCACCACGTCCATCACCTGGTGCGACTCCTTGTGCAGCCGGGTGGACGCCCCCTGCCCGGTGAGCACCAACATGGGCGCGCGGTCCATGTTGCTGTCGGCGACGCCGGTGATTAAATTGGTCGCGCCCGGCCCCAGGGTGCCGAGGCAGCCGGCCGGGTTGCCGGTCAGGCGGCCGTAAATCTCGGCCATAAACGCCGCGCCCTGCTCGTGGCGGGTCAGCACAAAGCGAATGCGCTCGGACTTCTCCAGCGACATCATAAAATCGGCGTTCTCCTCGCCCGGCACGCCGAAAATATATTCCACGCCCTCGGTCTCAAGACAACGCACAAACAAATCGGACGCTTTCATGCCGGCAGTATAACAGGCGATGCCGCCGGCGCGCCCTTGCCCGCCGCCGCCTTGCAAACTAACATCATCAAAATGCAAACCCGCATCGCCGCATGCATCGCCAATCCGGTGACCGGCGGGCCCGGATTCGCGGCGGCGACTCCGAAGACGGTGACTCCGACGTTAAAAGTGACGGTGGCGACGGCGAAAACGGCGGCCCCGGCCTCCGCAATGCCGGCCTGAGCGGCGACTCCCGTGCATCCACCCCGCGTTTTCTTTCCCCCGCATCTGGAATCGCCGCGCGCGGTGGGCGGCTGGCTGCTGCTGTGCTGTGCGCTGGTGGCGTGCATGGTGGTGCTGGGCGGCGTGACGCGGCTGGCCGGGGCCGGGCTGTCCATGGTGGAGTGGCGGCCGCTGTTGGGCGCGGTGCCGCCGCTTGATGCCGAAGACTGGCGCGCGGTGTTTGCGCAGTATCAGCAGTTTCCGGAATACCGTTCGCGCCCGGTGGACCTGGCCGGTTTTAAGATAATTTTCTGGATTGAATACGCGCACCGCCTGCTGGGGCGCGTGGCCGCTTTGGTTTTTTTTGTTCCGTTTTTGTTTTTTCTCGCGCGCCGCCGGCTGCCGGCCGGGTTTGCGCTGCAACTTGCGCTGGTTTTTTTGCTCGGCGCGCTGCAGGGCCTGCTCGGCTGGTTCATGGTGCAGAGCGGCCTCACGGACAACCCGCGCGTCAGCCCGCTGCGCCTAAGCGCGCATCTGGCGCTGGCGCTGGCCTTGTTCGTGTGGCTGTGGTGGCTTGCGCTGCATTGCCTGCGGCCGCCGGCGCCGGCCGAATGGGGCGCGCGCGCATGTTTCGGCCTCACCGTCACCGCCGTGGTGTTTGCCACCGCCGCCTACGCCGGCCTGGTCGCCGGGTCGCGCGCCGGATTCGTGCATAACACTTTCCCGCTGATGGACGGACATGTGCTGCCGCCGGAGACGTTCGCGATGGCGCCGTGGTGGCGCAATTTTACCGACAACGCCGTGGCCATCCAGTTCGCCCACCGCGCCATGGCGCTGCTGTCGGTGGTGATGGTGATGGCGTGGGCGCTGGCCGTGCGGCGGCGGGCGGTGGTGGCGGCGGCGGTAATGGTGGCGGTGGCGGCGCAGGCCCTGCTCGGCATCGCCACGTTGGTGCACGGCGTGCCGACTCCGCTGGCGGCGGCGCACCAGGGCTGCGCTCTGCTGCTGCTCGGCGCGCTGGTGTACAGCGTGCACCGGGAGGTTTTTGCGCGTGGGGTATAATGCATTCCCCGACCCGGCCGACCAAACGAGCGCACCGTGAAAAACCTCACCCTCACCCTTGGCGCACTGTGCGCTGCGGCGCTGTGGACGCCGGCGGCGGCGGACGGCGCGTGGGATTTGCCGGCGCTGATGAAAGAACTGGGCGGCATTCGTTTGATTGACGCCGCCTTCACCGAGCAAAAACAGGCCGAGTTTCTCAGCGGCGGCGAGTTCGCGGTCAGCGGCGAGATGCACTTCAAGGCGCCGCACACGCTGCGCAGAATCGTCACCAAGCCGTACCGCGAGTCCATCATCATCGACGAAAGCACGGTAATCATTAAACGCCTGGACGACAAAAACGAAACCGACCGGGTGCGCTTCATTGAAATCGATTCGCACCCGTCCATTCGCCTGTTCATCGACAGCATGCGCGCCACCATGGCCGGCGACCTGGCCACGGTGCTGGAAATTTACGAGGTGGAACTCAGCGGCGGCCGGCAAGAGTGGGGCCTGCGCCTGGTGCCGCGGCGCAAGGAACTGAAAAAATTCATCCGCGCCGTCCACGTCACCGGCAGCGCCAACCGCATCAACACGCTGCTGGTCCATGAGGACGACGACACCCGCTCGCTTATCACGCTGGACTACAACTTCATTCGCTGAGCGGTGGCGCTTCCCCCCACCCACTCCCGGTTTCTCACAGGCGCCGCCTTCACCGCCGCCGCCGCCGCCGCGCTGCTGGTGCTGGCGACGCGCTTCACCGTCACCACCGACCTCACCGTGTTCACCCCGCCCGGGGAAACCGCAAAAGACCGCCTGCTGCTGAACCAATTGGACCAGGGCGCCACCGCGAGCCTGGTTTTCGCCGCCATGGCGGGCGCGCCGGCCGAACAACTGCGCAACGCCAACCGCGCCCTCGCCGGGAAATTAAAAAGCGGCGGGCATTTTGCCGCGGTGCAAAACGGCCTGCCCGACTTCGGCGATGCCGAGCTTGAACTGCTGCTGCGCCACCGCTACCTGCTCGGCCCGCCGCACAGCGGCGAGCGTTTCGGCGCGGCGCAACTGCGCGATGCCATGCAACAACGACTGCAGGGACTGATGTCGCCCCTCGGCCCGCTGGAAAAACAATTTTTCCGCCGCGACCTCGGCGGCGACCTGCTGCGTCTGCTCACTTTGTTCCGCGACCAGGGCGCGGCCGCAGAGGCCGGGCCGCGGCTGCTGGACGGCGTGTGGTTTTCGCGCGACAAGGCGCGCACTTTGCTGCTGCTGGAAATGCGCGCCGGGGCCTTTGACCCCGACGCCCAGCACGCCGCCCTCGGCGCATTGGAAAAAGAATTCGCCGCGCTCAAAAAAACCACGCCGCAACTCAGCCTGACCGTCACCGGCCCCGGCGCTTTCGCCCTGGAGACGCGCCGTGAAATCACCGCCGATGTCCGCCTGCTGAGTTTTCTCGCCGTTTTGTTCACCGGCGTTTTTTTATTCCTCGCCCTCGGCTCGCTGCGCATGTTAGGTCTCGCGCTGGTGCCGTTGGTGTTCGGCATCGCCACCGCCACGGCGGCGGTGCTGCTGGCGTTCGGCAGCATCCACGGCATCACCCTGACTTTCGGCATCACCCTCATCGGCGTCGCCGTGGACTATCCGCTGCACCTGTTCTCGCACCTTCAGGGGCAAGGGCGCGCGCGCGGCGCCGGCCATGCGCTGAGAATCTGGCCCACCCTGCGGCTCGGCGTGCTGAGCACCGCCATCGCCTACGTGGTTTTTCTGCTGTCCGACTTCAACGGCATCCGCCAACTGGGCCTGTTCGCCGTCACCGGTTTGCTCAGCGCCGCCGCCGCCACCCGCTGGCTGCTGCCGCTGCTGCTGCCGGCCGGTTTTTCGCCGGGCAAAAGTCTGGACCGCGTCCACCGCGCCCTCACCAAGGCCGCCCGCGCCGCGCCGCGCGCCAGATGGCCGGTGCTGCTGGCGCTTGCGCTGTGCGCCGGGTTCCTCGCCGTCACCGAGCGACCGCTGCGCAACCTGGACGTGGATTCGCTGAGTCCCATATCCCCGGAGCGCCGCGCCGAAGACCGGCTGCTGCGCGCCGACCTCGGTTTCTGGGCCGGCGGCAGGATGCTGGCGGTGGCCGGCGCCAGCGCGGAACAGGTCCTGCAAAAAAGCGAGCAACTCATTCCGCATCTGGAAAAACTGCGCGCGGAAAACGCCGTGGGCCACTACCTGATGGCGGCGCGCTACCTGCCCAGCGCGCGGGCGCAACTGCGCAAACGCGAGGCGCTGCCGGACCGGGCGACCCTCGCCGCGCGCATCGCCGGGCTCGGCGGTGATTTTCCGTTCAAGCCCGGCACGTTTGACCCTTTCATCGACGACGTGGAGGCCGCGCGCTACCTGCAGCCGCTGACCCCCGACGGTTTAACCGGCACATCGTTTGCGCGGCGGTTGCGGCCGCTGCTGTTTCAATCCGGCGGGCAATGGGTCGCGCCGGTGCTTTTGTTCGGCGTGCGCGACGAGCATGCGCTGGCGCAACTGGACGCAAGCGACGGCGGCACCGACACCGTCTACCTCAATCTGAAAAAAGAATCGGCGCGGGTGATTACCGGCGCCATCGACCACACCCAGGGCCTGCTGCTGTGGGGTGTCGCCGCGATTTATCTTCTGCTGGCGGCGAGCCAGCGTTCGCTCAGCGTGCCGCTGCGCATTCTGCTGCCGACTTTCGCCTCGGTGCTCGGCGTCACCGCGGTGCTGGTGGCATCGCACACGCCGCTCAGCCTGTTTCATCTGGTGTCACTGCTGCTGGTCATCGGACTCGGCCTGGACTACACCCTGTTCTTCAACCGCCTGAACCGCCACCGCGGCGAGTGGGACCACACTTTCCGCGCGCTGTGGGTCTGCTGCGTCACCACCGTCCTGGTTTTCGGCATCCTCACCCTCTCCAGCACCCCGCCCCTGCGCGCCATCGGCCTCACCGTCGCCCTCGGCGCGCCGTTCTGCTTAATCCTCGGCGCGGTTTGGTCGGTGGCGGCCAACAAGCGCGGGTGAGAAAAGAAAACTGTGGCAGAATCCGAAGTCGGCCGTTTGCCTCAGGTCATCAAGGCATCGGGCTGGACCCCGGCAACAAAAAATAATCCCATGAAAAACAAAAAACTCCGCCTACTGAAAAAACTGCGCCGCATTCTGCCGGCCGAGGCGGTGCTGGGGGACGAGGAGCGGTTGCGGCCGTACGAGTGCGATGCGCTGTCGGCGTACCGGCGGCTGCCGATGATTGCGGTTTTGCCGGACAACGTGGAGCAGGTGCGCGCGGTGCTGCAATTGTGCGCGCGGGAGCGGACGCCGGTGGTGGCGCGCGGCGCCGGCACTGGCCTGTCCGGCGGCGCCCTGCCGCGCACCGACGGCGTGCTGCTGGTGATGGCCAAGTTCAACCGCATCCTCGCCGTGGACGAGCACAACCGCACCGCCACCGTGCAGCCCGGCGTCACCAACCTCGCAATCTCCGAAGCCGTCGCCCACCTCGGCCTGTTCTACGCGCCCGACCCGTCATCGCAACTGGCGTGCACCATCGGCGGCAATGTGGCGGAAAACTCCGGCGGCGTGCACTGCCTTAAATACGGCCTCACCGTGCACAACATCATGGAGGTGAAGGCCGTCACCATGGACGGCGCCGTCCTCACCCTCGGCGGCCGCGCGCTGGACGCGCCGGGCTTTGACCTCGCCGCGCTCATCACCGGCTCCGAGGGCCTGCTCGGCGTCATTGTGGAAGTCACCGTCAAACTGCTGCCGCGCCCCGACACCGCGCGCGTGCTGCTGGCGGCCTTTGACCGGGTGGAAAAGGCCGGCGACGGCGTCGCCGCCGTCATTGGCGCCGGCATCATCCCGGCCGGGCTGGAGATGATGGACAACCCGGCCATCCGCGCCACCGAGGAATTCACCGGCGCCGGCTACCCGGTGGAGGCCGAGGCGATTCTGCTGTGCGAAGTGGACGGCATGGCCGAGGAAGTGGCGGCGCAAATGGAAACCGTCGAAGAGATGCTGCGCCAGGCCGGCGCGGTCCACATTCGCGCCGCGCGCGACGAGCGGGAGCGCGCGCTGTTCTGGTCCGGGCGCAAGGGCGCGTTCCCGGCGGTGGGGCGAATCTCGCCGGACTATTACTGCATTGACGGCACCATTCCGCGGCGCGAACTGGGCCGGGTGCTGCGGCGCATCAAAGAATTGTCCGCGGAATTCAACCTGCGGGTCGCCAACGTGTTCCACGCCGGCGACGGCAACCTGCACCCGCTCATCCTGTACGACGCCAACGTGCCGGGTGAACTGGAGCGCACCGAACAACTGGCCGCGGCAATTCTTGGGCACTGCGTGGAAGTGGGCGGCACCATCACCGGCGAGCACGGCGTGGGCGTGGAAAAAATCAACCAAATGTGCACCCAGTTCAACGCCCGTGAACTGGCGCAGATGCACGCGGTGAAGTCGGCCTTTGACCCCGAGGGCCTGCTCAACCCGGGCAAGGCGGTGCCGACATTGGCCAGATGCGCCGAGTTCGGCGCCATGCACGTGCACCACGGCAAGGTGGCGTTCCCGGAGTTGGAACGTTTTTAAGTGGCCGCCGCCGAACACGACGCAAGCGCCGACTTGCTGCGCGCCGTCAAACAGGCGCGCAAGGAAAAGCGCGCACTGCGCATCCGCGGCGGCGGCAGCAAGGATTTCCTCGGCCGCGAATTGAACGGCGACGTACTCAGCGCCGTTTCCCACCACGGCATCACCGCCTACGACCCCGCCGAATTGGTGGTCACCGTTCGCGCCGGCACCTCCATCGCCGCGCTCGGCGCCGCCTTGGCCGCGCACCGCCAGATGCTCGGCTTTGAGCCGCCCGAGTTCGGCGGCCGCGCCACCGTCGGCGGCACTGTCGCCAGCGGCCTGTCCGGCCCGCGCCGGCCGTACGCCGGCGGCGCGCGCGACTTCGTCCTCGGCCTCACCTGCATCACCGGCAAGGCGCAACTGCTGCGCTTTGGCGGGCAGGTCATTAAAAACGTCGCCGGCTACGACTTGTCGCGGCTGATGGCCGGCGCCCTGGGCACGTTGGCGGTGCTGTGCGAAGTGTCGCTCAAGGTGCTGCCGCTGCCCGCCGCCGAGCGCGGCCTGGTTTTCAGCGTCACCCGCGACGCCGCACTGCACATGCTCGCCGGCTGGGCGCGCAAGCCGCTGCCGCTGTCCGGCGCCGCCCACCACGACGGCCTGCTCCACGTCCGCCTGTCCGGCGCACGCTCGGCGGTGGACGCCGCCGCCGCCGCCCTGGGCGGTGACGAGGACGATGTTTCGTGGTGGCAACAGTTGCGCGAATTTGAACTGCCGTTTTTCACCGCCGGCGGCGCGCCGTTGTGGCGCGTTTCCCTGCCGCCGGCGGCGCGGCCGCCGCTGCCCGGCGATTCGCTGGTGGACTGGGGCGGCGCGCAGCACTGGCTTAGAAGCGAGGCCGATGCGGCAGACATTTTCACCGCCGCGCAAAACGCCGGCGGCCACGCGGTGCGCTTTCCGCTGGGCGAGGGCGGCGGCGGTGTTTACCTAAGCCCGCTGCCGCCCGCGCTGCTGCAATTGCACAAAAAATTAAAAAACGCGTTTGACCCGGACGGCATCCTCAACCGCGGCCGTCTTTGCGCCGAGTTCTGAAATGCAAACCGCGCTTGCCGATTTCATCCGCGAAACCCCCCGCGGCCGCGAGGCCGACGCGATTTTGCGCAAGTGCGTGCATTGCGGGTTGTGCACCGCCACCTGCCCGACCTACCGCCTGCTCGGCAACGAACTGGACAGCCCGCGCGGCCGCATTTACCTGATTAAGCGGATGCTGGAGGGCGCGGCGGTGGGCGCGGCGACGCAACTGCATCTGGACCGCTGCCTCGGCTGCCGCGCCTGCGAAAGCACCTGCCCGTCGGGAGTGGAATACGGCCGCCTGCTTGAGAGCGGAAAAATTGTCGCCGAACAAAACGCGCCGCAACGAGGCGCCAAAGAGCGCGCGCTGCGGCGGCTGATATTGGCGGTGGTGCCGCATGAAAAACGTTTTGCGTTTCTGCTGCGCATCGCGCAAAAACTGGCGCCCGTTCTGCCGCACAGGTTGCGCGCAAAAATTCCGCACCAGCGCGCCGTACCGGCGTGGCCGGCGCCGCGCCACCGGCGGCGCATGGTGATGCTGCGCGGCTGCGTCCAGCCGGCCGCCGCGCCGGCCATTGACGCCGCCGCCGCGCAACTGCTGGATGAGCACGGCGTCAGCCTGCTGGGCGCCGGCGGCTGCTGCGGCGGCGTCGCCCTGCACCTGCCGGCGGCAAAAAAAGGCCTGGCGCTGGCGCGCAAAGCCATCGACGCCTGCTGGCCGCCGGTGGAACAAGGCGCCGAGGCGGTGGTGGTCAGCGCCAGCGGTTGCGCGGTGACGGTCAAGGAATACGCGCACCTGCTGCGCGACGACCCGGCCTACGCCGAAAAGGCCCGGGTGGTCTCAAGCCTCGCCCGCGACCTCAGCGAGGTGGCCGCCGCGCTCAACATCATCCCGGCCATCGCGCCGCGCAACCTGCGGGTCGCGTTTCACTCGCCGTGCACCCTGCAGCATGGGCAGAAAATCACCGGCGTGGTGGAGCGCCTGCTGGAGGACGCCGGCTACACCGTGGCGGCGACGCCAAACCACCACCTCTGCTGCGGCTCGGCCGGCACTTATTCTCTGCTGCAGCCCGGGCTCTCGCGGCAACTTCTCAAAAACAAACTGCACGACTTGCACAGCGCGGCTCCCGACCTCATCGCCACCGCCAACATCGGCTGCCTGCTCCACCTCCAGTCGCGCACCGCCACGCCGGTGCGGCACTGGGTGGAGTTGCTGTGACCGCCCGGCGTTCTCGTTGCGCCCCGCCCCGCCCCGCAACTGGCGGCGCCACGGCAGCGGCAGAAATACAGCCCGTCACCGCGGCGATGCCGCGCATGGGCGCAACCCTCATACCACGGTGAACACGCCGCCGCGCCGCGGGTCGGCGCAACCGTGGATGCGGCCGGCGGAGTCCAACTGCACGGTGTTGGCGCCGCCGAAGAAGAAGTTGGCATCGGGAAACACCACGGCGCCGGGCCAGGCGCCGCACAGCGCCTTGGTCGCGGCATCGCCGAAGCCGCTTTCAATGTACAGATTGTCGTCGTAGTGCAGGCGCGGGGCGCGCACCGCTTGCTCAACATCCATGCCATGGTGGACCAGGTTGACGGTGACCTGCACCAACGCGCTGCGGATGCGGTTGGAGCCGCCGCTGCCGGTGACGGTGAGGGTGCCGCGGCTGCCAATCATGGTGGGCGCGGTCATGGAACTCAGCCTCTCGCCCGTGCGCCAGCGGTGCAGGCCGCGCGGGTTCACGTCCTCCTCGCCGAGCATGTTGTTCAGCATGATGCCGGTGCCGGGCAGCACCTCGCCGCAGCCGGCGCCGTTGGTGACGGTGAGGGCGGCGGCGTTGCCGGCGGCGTCCACGATGCTGATGTGGGTGGTGCCGGTGCGGGCGATGGCGCGGCCGGCGATGCCGGCGGCGTACTGGTCGAGCAATGCGCCGTCCAGAAGCCGGCGGTTGTCGACCTCCGCCGCGCCGGTGGCGGCCGCGTTCACATTTGCCTCGCGGGTGGCCTGCAAAATGCCGGCCATGGTCAGCAGCGTCGCGGCGTCACCGAAAGCATCGCCGGGGCGGCGGCAG
Organism: Gammaproteobacteria bacterium; assembly: GCA_007570945.1. Lineage (GTDB taxonomy): Bacteria > Pseudomonadota > Gammaproteobacteria > Arenicellales > Spongiicolonaceae > Spongiicolonus. The sequence continues at coordinate 12,094 of RKSH01000124.1, forward strand.
CGCTCGGCGAGCGCAATGCCGAAAGCGGCGAGCACACCGCCGGCGGCGGGCGGCGGGTTGGTGAACAGAGTGGCGCCATGGCAGCGGCGGACCAACGGCTTGCGCAGCACCACCTCGTAGCGGGCGAGGTCGTCGCGGGTGAGGCGGCCGCAGTCGGCAAGTTGGCGGTGGATGAGCGATGCGATTTCGCCGCGGTAAAAAAAGTCGCGGCCTTCCGCGGCCAAAGTTTCCACCACATCGGCCAGTTGCGGGAAGCGCATGGCCTCGCCCTCGCGCAAAACCCGGCCCGGCGCGGCCGGCGACTCAAACAGCGCGCGCGCCGAGCGCCGCGACACATAAATCGGCTCCACAAAACCGAACACCGCGGCCTGCGTCGCCGTCACCCTCACCCCCGCGCGCGCCGCCCCCACCCCCGGCGCGGCCACCTCGCGCAACGGCATGCGGCCGTGCTCAGTGTGCGCCTGCAAAATCCCGGCCACCGCGCCGGGCGCCGCCGCCGCGCCGTAGCCGATGTGAAAAATCTGCCGCGCGCTGCCGAAGTCCACCACCACTTTCTCAAAATCCAACCGCGCCGGCGGCCGGCGCGCCAACGGCGTGTGGGTGAAAAAATCATAAACGCGCGGCGCGCCGCCAGCCGGCGCGGCCAACAGAAAACCGCCGCCGCCGAGGCTGGCCAGCACCGGCTCGGCGGCGCAGGCGGTGAAAAAAGCGGCGGCGGCGGCGTCAAAAGCGTTGCCGCCGGCGCGCAACATTTCGGCGGCGGCCTGCGCCGTCAGCGGATGCCCCGCGGCCACCGCGCCACGAGGCTTTTTCATCGGGTGAAAATTTGCGCCGGCAATGCTACACTCATAAAAAACACTATAACGAAAAAAACCATGAGCTACCGCCACATTAAACTGCCCGAAAGCGGCGAAAAAATCCGCATCGGCAAAGAAGTGTTTCAGGTGCCGCACAATCCGGTCATCGGTTGCATTGAAGGCGACGGCATCGGCCCCGACATCACCCGTGCGACCTTGCGCGTGCTGGATGCGGCGGTGCAAAAAGCCTACGGCGGCAGGCGCGCCATCCACTGGTGCGAGGTTTTCATGGGGGAAAAGGCGGCCGGGCTGTACGACGGGGATTATTTTCCCGGCGAATCACTGGATGCGCTGCGTGAAATTAAAGTCGCGCTCAAGGGCCCGCTGACCACGCCGGTGGGCGGCGGCTTTCGCTCGCTGAATGTCTCGCTGCGGCAGGAGTTGGACCTGTACGCCTGCGTGCGCCCGGTGCGCTACTACAGCGGCGTGCCCTCGCCGATGAAAAAACCGGAAGAGGTGGACGTGGTGATTTTCCGCGAGAACACCGAGGATGTTTACGCCGGCATTGAATACCAAAGCGGCACGCCGGAAAATGAAAAGTTGGCCAGGTTTCTGCGCGAGGAAATGGGCGCGGAATTTTTTGAGGGCGCCAGCCTGGGCATCAAGCCCATCAGCAAATTCGGCACCAACCGCCTGGTGCGGCGCGCCATTCGCTACGCGATTAACAACAACCGCGAGAGCGTGACCCTGGTGCACAAGGGCAACATCATGAAGTTCACCGAGGGCAGTTTCCGCAACTGGGGCTACGAGTTGGCGCGCGAGGAATTCGCCGGCAAACTCATCACCGAGGATGAGTTGTATTCGGCCCACGGCGGAAAAATGCCCAAGGGAAAAATTCTCATCAAGGACCGCATCGCCGACATCATGTTTCAACTAATGCAGTTGCGCCCGTCGGAGTTTGACGTGATTGCGACAATGAACCTGAACGGCGACTATCTTTCCGATGCGCTGGCCGCCGAAGTGGGCGGCATCGGCATCGCGCCGGGCGCCAACGTGTCCGACGACGTCGCCGTGTTTGAGGCGACCCACGGCACCGCGCCCAAATACGCCGGCCAGGACAAGGTCAACCCGTCGTCGCTGCTGCTGTCCGGGGTGATGCTGCTGGAGTTCATTGAATGGTTTGAGGCCGCCGACTTAATCAACGCCGCCTACCCCAAGGTCATCGGCGACAAATTCGTCACCTATGATTTCGCCCGCCAGATGGAGGGTGCGCACATTGTTTCCACCAGCACCTTCGCCGACGCGCTTATTGCCCGCATCAGCGGCAGCGCGCGGGCCCTGGCGCGGTTTGAAAAACAGCGCAAGAAAATTTTCGCCCGCGACCGCAAAAAGCGCGAGAAGCGGCGGGTGAAAAACCCGCTGGAGGCGATGCGCGATTCCGGCCGCCACCCTTCCGAGGCCATGGACATCATGTCGGCCATCGTCAGCACCGCCGCGCACACGCCGGTGAAAAAAGCGGTGCGCGAAATGCGCCGCCACAAAATCAGCTCCATTTTGGTGGAGCCGCAGGCCGGCGGCGGCGAGTGGGGCATCATGACGCAGAACGATGTGGTGACAAAAATCGTCGGCGGCAAGGCCGGCACCGCCGTCACCGTCCACGACATCGCCACCCGCCCCCTGGTCACCGTCGCCCGCCACGCCAAACTGCGCCAGATCGCCCAGACCATGACCGAGAAAAAAGTCCGCCGCGTGGTGGTCGCGCCCACCGAGCCGGGCGGCAAGCCCCTCGGCGTGGTCTCGCAGACCGACCTGTTTCAGATTGTGGATGAGTTCGGCTGGGGGCCGGAAGAATAAGCGGCCGCCGGGGGCGGCGGGCGCTACGCCGGCTTTTTGCGCTTTTGGCG
>RKSH01000155.1 GCA_007570945.1 Gammaproteobacteria bacterium
CGGCGCGCGGCGCTGGCGGTGGCCAACTCGCCGCTGGTCAAGACCGCCATCGCCGGCGGCGACGCCAACTGGGGGCGCGTGGTCATGGCCCTCGGCAAAAGCGGCGAGGCGTTGGTTGCGGGGCGCCTGCGCATCCAAATCGGCGGCGTCACCGTGGCCGAGCGCGGCGCCCGCGCGGCCAACTACGACCGGCGCGCCGAAGCCGCGGTCACCCGCCACCTGGCCGGCCGCGAAGTCACCCTGACCGCGCACCTCGGCGCCGGCCGCGGGCGGGCGCGGGTGTGGACTTGCGACCTCACCCATGGCTACATCCGCATCAACGCCGACTACCGCACCTGAGAAAAGTTTGACGGTCGCCATCGGCCTGGTGCGCGATGCCGGCGGCGCCGTGCTGCTCAGCCGCCGCAAGCCCGGCGACACCCACGCCGGGCGGTGGGAATTTCCCGGCGGCAAGTTGCGCGACGGCGAGGATGCGGCGGCCGCACTTAAACGCGAGCTGCGCGAAGAGTTGACGTTGCAGGTGACGGCGGCGCGGCGCTGTTTCAGCACGCGGCATGACTACGGCGGTTATGCGGTGCGACTGGAAGTGTTTGCGGTGGAGCGTTACCGGGGCCGTGCGCGCGGCGCCGAGGGGCAGGAGTTGCGGTGGGCGCGGCCGGCGGAGTTGGCGGCGGTGGATTTGCTGGAGGGAAGCCGGCCGGTGGCGGAGTTTTTATCGTACGGCGGACTACGGAATGATTTTTCGCGCCCTTAACTGGGCGCGCAGGTACGCCATGCTGCGGCCGCCTTTAACGCTGTTGCAGAAGCCGCACAACAGTTGCAGGTTGTCGTCGGTGTCGGCGCCGCCCTTGGACAAGGGGACTTCGTGGTCCAAGGTGAAATTGCGGAAGGGAAAATTGACTTTGCAGCCTTTGCACAAGCCTTCCTGCCGGCCGAAGAGAATGTGGCGGATGTTGCGGGAGCGTTTGGGCGCGTCGGCGCGTTTGGGAATGTCGGTGCGGTGGATGATGGGAAACAGCCCGCCGATTTCGCGCTCGGCGCGGATTTTAATTAACTCGGCGGCGCGCGGGCTGATGTCAATGCCGACCCAATCGCGGCCAAGCATTTCGGCGGCGATGAGAGTGGTGGCGCAGCCGCAGAACGGGTCAAACACGGTGCAGCCTTTGTCGCTGGATGCTTCCACCACGCGCCGCAACAGCGCCAGCGGTTTTTGCGTGGGGTAGCCGATGCGTTCCTTGGCGCGGGCGTTGATGGAATCGATTTCCCACACATCGTGGCAGACGCGCCCGTGGTCTTTGTAATAACGGTAGTCTTTGCCGGCGGCGCGGCGAATGCGGTACTTTCTTCCCTGCTTGTCGGTGCGGGTGAAGTGGTCCGTCTTGTCCTCGCGGTAATCCTCGGTTTGTACATTGAAACGGTAGTACGGCCCCGCACCGTAAAACAGCAGCACATCATGTTTGCGCGAAAACCGCCGCTTGCTTGCGCCGCCGGTGTGGTAGTGCCAGATAATTTCGTTCTGAAAATTCTTCTTGCCGAAAATCGCGTCCATCACCATTTTCAGGCTGTGACTCATGGTCGGGTCGCAGTGCAGGTAAATGCCGCCATTTTCTTTCAGCACGCGGTGCATTTCCAGCAGGCGCGCCGCCATGTAAATCAAATAGGACTTGTCGCCCTTGCCGCCGGCCGCGCCGCCGGCGTCGATGACCTTGTACAACGCCGGATGCGCCTCCGAAATCTCGCCCCACCAGGCGGCATCGGTGTCTTCAAAGGTCCACGCATCCTTAAAGCTCGCGCCCGCCGCCTCGCTGCCCACCGGCGCCGAATAGTGGCGGTTGGAATTGAAAGGCGGGTCGAGGTAAATCAAATCCACCGATGCGGAATCCATGCCGCGCAAAACCTCAATGTTGTCGCGGGTGAAAATTGTCCTGTTCTTGACCGGCATGGCGGCAGTATAACAGAACAAAAAAAAACTAAGCCGCACCGCGCGACCAGCGGCGGTGCAGCCGCTCCACCTGCCGGCGCAGGTTTTGCAAGTCGCCGCCGTTGTCGAGCACCCGGTCGGCGCGGGCGAGCAATTGTTTGCGCGCAACCTGCGCCGCCATGATGCGGCGCGCCTCGGCTTCGGTGACGCCGTCGCGCCGGCACACGCGGCGCAACCGTTCTTTTTGCGGCGCGTCCACCGCGAGAATGAGGTCGGCGCGGTTTTCCCGCGCGGTTTCCAACAGCAGCGGGATGGACAAAATGCAGTAGGGAGCGTTTTTTTTGCGCAGTTCCGCCGCCGCCGAATCCATTTGCCGGCGAATGCGCGGGTGGAGAATTTTTTCCAGCCTCGCGCGTTTTTCACCGTCGGCAAACACCGCCCGCCGCAGCGCGGCGCGGCGCAGTCCGCCTTTCTCGTCCACGAATTCGGCCCCCAACTGTTCGGCGATTGCCGCCACCGCCGGCCGGCCCGGCGCGGTCAGCGCGCGGGAGATTTCGTCGGCGTCCACCACCGCGCCGCCCAGTTCACGGAACAGCCGCGACGCCGCGCTCTTGCCGCTGCCGATGCCGCCGGTGAGGGCGACGGTCAGCATGGCCTCACCTTCCCCCTCCCCACGCGCCGTGCCACGCCGCGATTGCATCGCCCCACAGCAGCGCAACCCAGCCGGCCGCGGCGAGGAACGGGCCCCACGGCAGCGGCGCGCCGGCGGCGCCTTTGCGCGCGTTGATGCAAAAACCGACCAAGGCGCCGGCCGCCGCCGCCGCAAACAGAATAAAAAACATGTGCCGCCATCCGAGCCACGCCCCCAACATTGCCGCGAGCTTAAAATCGCCGTGACCCATGCCCTCTTTTTTTGTCGCGGCGCGGTGCAGATGATACACAACAAACAAAAACAGGTACGCCCCGGCCGCGCCGAGCACCGCATCGGCGGCGCCGGCGCCGAGCACGCCGGCGGCGTTCAACAACAACCCGCACCACAGCCCCGGCAGGGTGAGGGCGTCCGGCAGCAGCATGCAGTCGCCGTCCACCAGCGCCAGTAATAGCAGCATCCAGGTCAACAACAGCGCCGCCGCGGCCGGCAGGGTCCACCCCAGTTGCGCCGCCACCGCCAGCGACAAAACGCAACTCAGCAACTCCACCGTCAATTCGCGCCGCGCAATCACGCCGCCGCAGTGCGCGCAGCGGCCGCGCAGCACGGTGTAGGACAGCACCGGCACCAACTCCGCCGCGCCGAGCGCCGTTCCGCAATGCGCGCATCTTGAGCGCGTGAAGACGATGCCGGGCGCCGCCGCTGTTGACTCCGCAAGCAGCATTTTCGGCAGGCGCAAACTGACCAGGTTGAGAAAACTGCCCACCGCCAGCGCCAACATGGCCAGCAGCGCCCACGGCAGCGCCATTGTCAACGTCGCCATCACTGCTTCCGTGTCTCAGAACACCGCCGCCGCGTTAAACACCGGCAGGTACATGGCCACCACAATCAATCCGACCACCCCGCCGAGCAGCGCCATCACCAATGGCTCCAGAAGTTTGCCCAGCACGGCGACTCCGTTGTCCACCTCGGTCTCCAGAAAATCGCCGGCGCGGTGCAGCAACACGACCAACTGGCCCGACTCTTCGCCGGTCCGCACCATCTGCAGGAACAGCGACGGGAACACGCGCGCGGCGCGCATGGAGGCTTCCAAACCGTGGCCGCCGGCAAGGCCGTCGCGCACCGACAGCACCGCGTTGCGGAACACCATGTTGCCGGCCACCTCGGCGGTCGGCGCGATGCATTCCAAGAGCGGCATGCCGGCGCCGAGCAGCGTGGCCAGGGTGCGGGCGATGCGCGCCAGCGCGGCCTTGCGCAGCAGCGCGCCGGCCAGCGGCACCGCCAGCGCGAGTCGGTCCAGCATCAGGCGCGCCAAAGCAAACCGCCGCCGTGCAACGCCAAGCGCGGCGACGGTGCACACCGCGGCCGGCAAAAACCACGGACCGCCGCCGCGCGCCGCGCTCGACACACTCACCACGGCGCGGGTCAGCGGCGGCAACTCGGTTTCATAGTGGCGGAACATCGCCTCAAACTGCGGGATGACGAACACCATCATCAGCGCCACCACCGTCACCGCCACCGTCACCACCACCGCCGGGTAGGCCAGCGCCGATTTAATTTTCTTGCGCAGCGCGATGCTCTTGCGCAGATAGACGGCGAGGTTGTCCAGCACCTGGGCCAGGGCGCCGGCCAACTCACCGGCGCGCACCAGGCTTAAGTACAGTGGGCTGAAGGTCGCCGGGTATTTTTCCAGCGCCGCGCTCAGCGCCACCCCGGCGCGCACCTCGTTGTGCACCGCGCCCAGCATGGCCCGCAGCGCCGGCCGCGGCGAGTGGCGCGCCAGTGTGGCCAGCGCCGACGCCAACGGCACCCCGGCGCCGAGCATGGCGGCGAGTTGCTGGCTGAACAATTGCACCTCCGATGCCGCCGGCTTGCGGCCGCGGTTGCCGCGCTTTGCCGCGCGCACCACGGCCTTTGGCACGCCGCGGCGCCTGAGGGTGGCGCGCGCCCAGGCGATGCTGGGGCCGTGAAGTTCACCGCTGTTGCGGCCGGCGCGCCAGTGGAACGCGCGCGTTTTTTTCATGCGCCGGTCACCCGCGCCGCCTCGGCCAGGCTGGTGGCGCCGGCGCGGACTTTGTCCAGCGCGGCGCGGCGCAGACTTTGCATGCCGCCGGCGCGGGCGAGTTTTTCCACCTCCGGCTTGCCCGGCCGGTGCAGCACCAACTCGGCCATGGCGGCGTCAAAAGCCATGCACTGAAAAACGCCGGTGCAGCCGCGGTAACCGTCAACGCAGCGCGCACAGTTGCCGGCGGAAAAAATTTGCAGCCCGGCTTCACCGCCGCCCTCACCGTCCAGCGCAAACCCGGCGGCGCGCGCGGCTTGCGCGCTTAAGGTTTGCGGCCGGCGGCAGTGCGCGCACAGTTTGCGCACCAGCCGCTGCGCCATGACCAGACTTAAAGACGAGGCCAGGTCAAAAGGCCGCGCGCCCATGTTGAGCAGGCGGGTCAGCGCGGCCGGCGCATCATTGGTGTGCAGGGTGGACAGCACCAGGTGGCCGGTCTGCGATGCCTTGAGGGCGATGTCCACCGTTTCCGGGTCGCGGATTTCACCGACCATGATGATGTCCGGGTCCTGGCGCAAAAACGCGCGCAGGGCGGTGGCGAAGCCGAGCCCGGCGCGCTCGTTGATGTTCACCTGGTTGACGCCGTCCAGATTAATCTCCACCGGATCCTCCACGCTGCAGATGTTGCGCGACGCCTCGTTCAACCGGTTGAGTGCGGCGTAGAGGGTGGTGGTTTTGCCGCTGCCGGTGGGGCCGGTGACCAGCACCAGGCCAAAGGGCCGGGCGATGGCGGCAAGGTACAGTTCATGCTGCGCCGCGCTCAGGCCGAGGCCGGCGGCGTCGGGCAGGCCGTCCTCGCGGCCGAGAATGCGGATGACCACTTTCTCGCCGTGCAGCGTGGGCAGGGTGCTGACGCGGAAGTCAATGCCGTGGTGCCCGGGCAGCGCGATTTTCATCCGCCCGTCCTGCGGCCGGCGGCGTTCCACAATGTCCAGTTGCGACATGATTTTCACCCGCGCCACGATGCGCTCGTTCAAATCGCGCGGCGGCCCCGGCGCGGTGTGCAGCACGCCGTCAATGCGCAGCCGCACCCGCGTGCGCCCCTCGCACGGTTCAATGTGCACATCCGAGGCGCCGCGCCCCACCGCATCGCGCAGCAGGTCGTCCACAAAACGCACCACCGGAGCATCGGCGCCCGGCATGACGTCGAT
>RKSH01000110.1 GCA_007570945.1 Gammaproteobacteria bacterium
CAAACCGTGGACGCGCACCCCGAACAAGTGCGGCAGTTCCGCGACGGCAACGAAAAAGTGCTGGGCCACCTGGTCGGGCAGGTGATGAAAAACACCCAGGGCAAAGCGGAGCCGAGAAAGGTCAACGCGGCGTTACGGGAGATGTTGTCGAAGTGACGGACCGGCTTGCCGCCAGGGAATCGGCAAACGGCAGCGGACAACGGCCGGTTGCGCCTTGATAGTAGAACATCCACGATTGTTGTTGCCGCCAAACGAACAGGGTGTCGAGGAAGCCGGCATAGTTGGGGCGCGTGGTGACAGTGCCGGTGGCGTAGGAAGCGGCGACATTAACCAGCCAGTCGTGGGTGATGCCGATGCACATACCGGCGCCGCAGTCGAGCATGCCGCACAGCAAATCAGCGCTTCCCGCCAGCGGCGTGCGGTTGGTCGGCAATTGCTGAAAACGCATCAGAAGCATCACCTTCCCCCTGTAGCGCGTCCGCCCAGCGCTCCGCGCCCGCTTCGGCAAACGCGCCCCAGACTGGCGCGGCGGCGGACAAGGAAAACGGGTGACCGGGGCGCATGAATTCCCCCTTCGCCGTCAACCGCCATTCACCGCCGCTGCGCCGCACGACATCCAATTCGGCCAACGCCAGCAAAAAAACCCTGGCGTTCACGGCCGGCAGGCCCAAGGCCCCGGCGGCATCTTCATCGCGCAACGGAAACTTGTCGGCCGCGCCGATACGCGCCATGACCGCCAATGTGTAAGTTTTCCAGTAAGCGGCCATGTCCGCCGATAGCGACTGAAACAAATCATCGCGGTTTTCGGATTCGTCGAACGCCGGCGGCGTATCCATCACCGCATGGATGCACCGCCCGCTCTCGTCGATGATTTGGGTTTTGCCGTCCAAAGATTCGACCAGCGCGCAGCCGTTGTAAAACGGTTCCACCTGCGCAAATCTTCGCTCATAAACCGCAACGCCATCGGCGTTGATGTGCGTCCACCCGCTTTCGTCCCGGGCGCAAGCCAGGCCTTTGTGGTAAACGCCCAAATCACGGTAACGATGCGGATGCGCGAATCCACCGCCTTCGCTGATGTGCGCGCACATGCCGTCGGCCAAACGCACCACCGCGCGGCTCTCGCGAAAATCGCCGGCGTATAAAAAACGATTTTCATACAGCGCGCGACCGTCCGGCAAAAGGTGAAAATATCCGCCCTCGCGACGAACCACGGCCCGCCCGCCTTGGAAGTTGCCGCACCAGTCATGGATTTGAGAATACGCCGGCGTACCGTCGCACCGGATATGAAACCATCCGTTTTCATTCCGCACCGCCGCCAGGTTTTCATAAAAACCGAAAGTTTCCATGAACACATGCGGATAGGCCGGTCGGCCATGGCCATCGATGTGCCATGCGCACCGTTCGTCGCAAACCGCCGCCAAACCCGGTTCATGAAACGACAGCGCGCGCAAAAACCGCGCCGCATACAACGGCCGGCCGTCCACAACATGATGCGTCCCATCCGTCGCCACGCGCGACCGCCGCCAAGCCGGCTCATTCATGCTCGCCCCGCATATTGCACTTCCGGCAAACCGCGTGGGAACGGTAGGTTTTCACCAGCAGTTGGTATGCCGGGCTATTCCAGATTTGCGGCAAGTCGGTCTCATGCAAATTGCCGAACTCGCCGAGTGTCCTGCGTTCCGCATCGGGAGCGCAGCAGGGGTTGAACCGGCCTTCGGCGCTAATCCATGCTTCCTTGCCTAAAAACGGGCAGCGCCCGGAAGGGGAATCGGCTGTGCTCATGTCCAGCGGATGGATGTTATCCAATTGCACCTGCTCGCCGCTGGGCAGGCGGAATTCGGCGGCCGCCTCGCGCGCCTTGTCGACGATGGCATTCCAGCGGCAGACGGCATCCGGATTGCGCCGCATATCCTCGCCCTTAATTTCGTCGAAATGCGCCCACAAGTGATGGCCTTTGACCCGGTCAACGCCAAGGGATGCGGCCAAGCGAATGATGTCCGGCAACTCGGCGCTGTTGGTTTCCATGAAAGTCATTTGAAAGGTCAGCCGGCAGCGGTTGCCGCCAGTGGTGGCGTGCGCATCACGGACTGCAACTAAAGTGCGCGTATTGGCGAGCATGTCGTCCCAGTTGGCGTTTTTCATAATCGCCTCGTGAGTTTCCCGGCATGCGCCGTTCCATGAAATTTTAATGTCCGAGGTGACTGGCACCAGCAAGCGCGCCCACTTCTCCGCGCCCAACTTTGGAAAGGAACCGTTGGTGGTTAAGTTCATCATCACGCCGGTGGACTCGCATAGCGAAATGATTTTTGCAAAATCCTTGTACAGCAACGGCTCGCCCATGGTGGACGGAATGATTTCGCGCAGGCCGTTGCCGGCCATCATTTTCACATTGCGTGCAATCACCTCAAACGGCATGACTCTTCTGCCGAGGCCGGCGGTGCGGCGCCGGCTCTGCAGCGGGGAATGCGGGCTGTGCTCCTCGCACATGGTGCAGCGGTAGTTGCAGTGGTCGGGGTTGGTGTCAAAAGTAATTCGCCACGGCGCCGCCTTCACCGACACCTTGGCCGCATCGCGCGCGCCAATCACCCGCTGATACAACGCTTCCATCGCGCCTGCGTGGTCGCCGATGTCCGGGACCTCACCGCCATCGTCATACAAATAACCGCGCCGCCCCATGGCGCGCGCCCACTCGGGATTGGCCGAGAGGCGCTGCATCTGCGCCGCCAAATCGGCCGGGTTACGCGGCTCAAACAACAACCCGTTGACCTCGTGCGCCACATATTCCGCCATGCCGCCCATGCCGGCGGTAATCACCGGCAACCGCGCTTGTTGCGCTTCGTGAATGACCAGCGGCGAATTTTCTTCCCAGATGCTGGGCACCACCACCGCATCCACGCGGTCGAAAACATCGCGCACGATGTCGGTGTTGGCGTATTCGCCCGGCCATTTAATTCGCGCGCGCACCGATTGCGGCATGGCCGACACCAGGTCTTTAAGGCGCTCCGTGTCAGCCGTCACCCGCCCCCAGATGCACAACTCGCAGTCGTCCCGCGCATCGGCCAGGCGGCGGAAAGCGTCCACTAAATGATGTACGCCCTTGCCGGGAATGTGCGTGCCGATGTAGCCGAAGACAAAATTTTCACCGCCGGCACGGTTTCGCCCGGCCAATCGGCGACGGTCAAAACCGTAGTCCAGATATTCAATTTTCGCCGGCGGCAGATGAAAGTATTCCTCAAACTTGCGCGCCAAGTTTTTGGAGGGCGCGACAAACACATCCACCCGCTCCACCAAGTGCTTGACCGTTGCCATTCTCTCGGCGACCCATTGCTCCCAGTAATCCACTCGCGCCGAATCGCCGGCGCCAAAACGCCGCAAGCAGCGGTCGGCGCACTTTTCGTTTTCCTGCCCATCGCACAACGGCCAAACCTCGCCGTCATTGGCGGTCGCCACCTGAATAAACTGGCCGCGCAAACAAAGCAGCCAGAAATCATGCAGCGTGTACACCACCGGAATCTCCAGTTCGGCAAGCGCATCCACGATTCCCAGGGACAAGTGGTTGAGATGGCCGATGTGAGCGACATCCGGCCGCACCGTTTGCGCCACCCGGGTTAGCGCGTGGTCGACGGCATCGCTGCGATAATTGATGCCAACCCGAGCGGCGTTGACGATGTGCAGTTTGACATCGGGGAAAAGAGAGTCGCAGCCTTCGCGCACGAGGCCATCGCCGGCGAACAAGTTCTCCTCGCGGGTGAACACATGCACTTCATGCCGCTGCGACAACTCGGCGCACAGGGTCTGCGAGTAGACCTCGGAGCCGGCGTTATAACGCGGCGGATAACCATGAATGATTTTGAGTATTCGCACCGTCGTGTTCTCCAAGTCGCTTGAAATCTTCCACCAGTTGACCGACCGCATCCGCCACCGGCCGCCGCGCGGTCCAGCCCAGGTATTTTTGCGCCGCGCCCGGGTCGCCTTGAAAATGCGCCGGGTAAAACGGTTGCCGCTCTTCAACCACGATGTCGCCGCCGCCGCGCGCAAGCGCCATCCGCGCCAGGGCCATCAGCGAAAGCGACCGGCCGGTGACAATGTCCACCGGCGGCATGTCGCATGCGCCATCGTCCACCGCGCGCACCATTCTAACCACCGCATCCACCGCATCGGTCAGCGGCGTAAAATCCAAAGTGCTGTCGCCGCCGCGCACCCGCAGCACACCGCCTCGCGCGGCCGCTTTGGCGAAAGCCGGCGCCACGCGGTCGTGGTAATCGGCGACCGAGCCGAACACATTGGAAAACCGCACCACCGTCGCGCACCCGCCTTTGCGGCGAAAATCTTGCACCATGGTTTCCCCGGCCAGTTTGGTCCGCGCGTATAGATTTTCAGGGTTGGGCGGCGTATCCGGGCGGCACGGCAACCTTGGCGGCGCGCCGTAAATCTCGCGCGAACTGGCAAACACCAGCCACACGGGATGCGGCATGGCGGCGATGGTTTTAATCAGGGAACGCACCCCGCCAACATTAATTCTGCCGCACAAATCGGGATACATCTCGCCCCACACCACCCGCGACACCGCCGCCAAATGCAGCACCCCGGCGCAATCGGCAAGCGCCGCGCGCAACCGCCGCGAGTCGCGAAAATCAAACCGCTCCGCAGACCGCGCCGCCCGCAAGTCGCATCCGCAAACCGTATAGCCCTCGCCCTCCAGCGCGACCCGCGCCGGCCGGCCGATTAAGCCTTCCGCTCCGGTGATGAGAATTTTTGTCATGTCCAGACTAGTCGCTGGGCGTTTTCGGCAAGAGGCACGCCACATCATCATCCAGCAACCGCCGCGCCACCGCCTCCGCCATCACCGCGGACGCCGCCCGAGCGGCCCGCCCAAGTCGCCGCATATGCGCAGCGGCATCGGCGGCGCCGGAGTCGATGGAACGCGCGGCTTTCATGGGTGGCGGCGGAATTACGGGGCGGAGTTGATGCGCAATTGTAAAGCAAACCGGGAGGTTTTCATCCCGCCGCAATCAATTCACGGCGGCCGTCACGCCTACCGCCCATCACCGCCACGCCCGCCGCCTATCACCGTCACCCCCGCGTTCTGTTGAGCGGGGGGCTCGTGCCGATTGGCGACTATGCGCTCAAGGCGGGAGATGCCGGATAGGTGGAAAACATAGTCGCGTTCGCTCCTTGCTTCCAACCTTCCGGCATGACGAGTGGGGACGATTTTTCAGCGTGTATTCAATCGTCGTCCCCTCGGCGTTCTCTTCTTTGTCAAAGAATCCAAAGAACCAGAGGAATACAAAAAGCGGAAAACAGGCGACAGCCGTGATGAGCATTAGCAAGCCCCTTTTGTCGAGTCCTCTCAAAGCGAAGCCAACGACGAACCCCAATATCATGAGCGGGACGAGTGCGAGGAGCGTTTCCATGGTTATGGAAAATTCAAAAAGTTGACGGCGCAGGATCCACCATCGCCGTCAAACCTCCACCCCACAAGCCCCCAACCCGATGCTTTCAATCTCTTCCCAGATATTTTGGCGTTGCAGCGGGGCGCGGCCTTTTGGCATGAGGTCGGCGGCGGCTAACTGGCGCAGAAAGTTGTGGCATCTTGCGGCGGATAGGCGTTGGCGCGGTGGACCAAACGCCGTGGCGACGGGCACGGTGTTTTTCATCGCGCCTCATTTTTCACCGCTCCTCACCACCAGCACCGAGCAGGAGGCGTGGCGGGAGACGTTGTCGGCGCAGGAGCCGAGGAGGACGCCGTGCAGGCCGCGGCGGT
>RKSH01000240.1 GCA_007570945.1 Gammaproteobacteria bacterium
GGGAGTGTAGCATGGTTGGGGTGGGGCGGTTTTTGTTACAATCCGCGCCGACCCTCACCCACCGGAACTTTTGCCATGAAAATTTTTTCTGTTCTCGCCCTCACCCTGCTTGCGCCGTCCACTGCGGCGGCCGCCGAATTGAACGCGGCCGACACGGCCTGGATGCTGGTCGCCTCCTCGCTGGTGCTGCTGATGACGCCGGCCGGGCTGGCGCTGTTTTACGGCGGGATGACGCAGCGGAAGAGCGTTTTGAACACGGTGGGCATGAGTTACACCGCCTGCTGCGTGGCGACGCTGGCGTGGTTTGCCTACGGCTACACCATCGCTTTCGGCGGCGGCGGGCGGTGGCTCGGCGGCTTTGATTTTCTGTTTTTGCGCGGCATCGCAATCGACGAGTTGCACGGCGGCATTCCGCTCCTGCTGTTTGTCGCCTTCCAAGGCACTTTCGCCGCCATCACCGTGGCCATCATCAGCGGCTCCATCATTGAGCGGGTGCGCTACTCCACCTGGCTGCTGTTCACCCTCATCTGGGTCGGCGTGTGCTATGCGCCCATCGCGCACTGGGTGTGGGGCGGCGGCCTGCTCAGCGGGAGCGGCGAGTTGGATTTTGCCGGCGGCACCGTGGTGCACCTGAACGCCGGCGCCGCCGGCCTCACCCTGGCGCTGATGCTCGGCAAGCGCGAGGCGCAGCGGGAAAAATACGCGCCGTCGTCGGTGAAGATGACCATGCTCGGCTCGGCGCTGCTGTGGTTCGGCTGGTTCGGATTCAACGCCGGCAGCCAACTGGCCGCCGATTTCATCGCCGCCAACGCCTGGGTGGTGACCAACGTGGCGGCGGCGGCCGGCGGCATCGCCTGGCTGCTGGTGGATTGGGTGCGGCGGGTGAACCGCTCGCTCATCGGCACCGCCAGCGGCGTGGTCGCCGGGCTGGTGGGCATCACGCCGGCCTCGGGCTATGTCACCGCCTTTGACGCGCTGTGGATTGGCGCGCTGTCGGGGCTGGTGGGCTACTTTGCGGTTTTCTATGTGAAAAAGGTGTTCAACTACGACGACGCGCTGGACGCTTTCGGCCTGCACGGGGCGGTGGGCATTTTCGGCGCGCTGGCCACCGGCTTCTTCGCCAATCCGCTGGTGAATCCGGACGCGGCCGGGCTGTTGTACGGCAACCCCGGGCAGGTGGGGGTGCAGGTCTTTGCGGTGGCGGTGGTGCTGGTGTACTCGGTGGCGGCCACCGCCGTCACCTTCAAAATCACCTGCTGGCTGACCGGCGGCGGGCGCATTTCCGGCGAACAGGAGCGGCGCGGCATGGACAGCGCCTACCATGGCGAGGAGGGTTACAGTTGGGATGCGACGACTGTGGCAAAAAAACCACAGGATTCCGAAAATTAAGAAAAAACTTGCCAAAGTGTGACCAAAGTCACAGTAGTTTAAAAAACCCTTGTTTTATAACGCGCGCAGGAGCCAAAACCGCCGCCCAATGGCGGTGTTGTCCTCCAACGGATTGGAGGGGCCGCCACGGCCGGCGGTCTGCGGGCGCAATCGGGCGGGAGGTCCGGCTTAATCGTGGCATGCGCCCGGCATCACAGCCGCCCATCGGCGGACGGCGGTCCTCCAGGGAACGGAGGGGCTTCCACGGACGGGAGTTTGCGGGTGTAAACGGGCGGGAAACGCCCCGGCATAGCGGGCCGGCACCCGGCGCAAACCGCCGCCAGTGAGGGCGGCATGGTTCCAAGTGGCGCCCGGCCGGCGCATTGCGGGGCGAGGAGCGGAATGCTTTCCTCCCCCACAGGCCCAGGCCGCCGCCGCGGAAGCGCCCCTTTGTCCGGGGGGCGCTTCTTTTTTTTTGTTGTATCATGGGTAATCCGGCGTGATTCACTTTTGGCGCCAAAAAACCAAATCGGAGGGGACGATGAACAGCCCGAAAAAAACAACCGGCCTCAAGTTTTTCATTGAAGAAACCGAAACCGGCTACGGCGCCTGGGCCGAGGGGACGGCCGAGGGCTACAGCGTCGGCACCAGCGGCAGAACGCTGAAGGAAGTGGGCGAGAATCTGCAGGACGCGGTGCAACTGTACCACGCGGCGCGCGCCGAGGATCTTAAAAAGAAAAGCGCAAAATCCCCGGCGCAAAAGGGCGCCGCGTAGTTTCCGCGTCCGCGCTTAGACCCGGTACCCCGGATACCGCTCCTCCACCAGCCGCAGCAGCGCCGGCCATTCATGTTTGCCCGGCGGGTGGGCGTCGTATTGTTTTGCGGCGTGTTCAAGCACCGCCTCGGACGGCACCGTGTACGGGCGGCCGCTCTGCAGCACGTCCATCTGCACGCGGCAGGCGCGCTCCAGGTAATACATCAGCACAAAGGCCTCGCCCGGCGTGCGGCCGGCGGTGAGCAGGCCGTGGTTGCGCAGAATCATGGCGTGGTTTTGGCCGAGGGCTTTGGTGATGCGCGCGCTTTCCTCGCGCTCGGTGGACAGGCCCTCGTAGTCGTGGTAGGCGACGCGGTTGTGGAACATCATCACGTCGTTGACCAGCGGCACCAGTTCCTCCTGCAGGCACGCCATGGCCATGCCGCCGGGGGTGTGGGTGTGCATGATGCAGTTGATTTCCGGCCGCGCGGCGTAGATGCCGCCGTGGATGACGAAGCCGGTGATGTTCACCTCCGGCGCGCCGTCCACCACCGTGCCGTCCTGGTCCAGGGTGATTAAGTTGGACGCGCAAACCTCGTCATAGCGCAGGCCGAAACGGTTGAGCAGGAAGCGGTTGTCCGGCCCCGGGACGCGGGCGGTGATGTGGTTCCAGATGATGTCGTCCCAGTTGAAATGATGCGCCAGACGGTAGCAGGCGGCCAGTTCACGGCGGGTTTTTTCCTCCGCCGCATTGCGGATGCGCCGCGGCGCCTCCGATGCGGTGGCGGCGGCGGGTTTGGGTTGGCTCATGGCATTCCTCCAAGGTTGGTCAGGATGTAAACCCCGGCGCGCGGGAAAATATCCGCCGCACCATAGGCGCGAAGAATTCCAGCGGCAGGGATTGAAAATCCGGGTCAAAGCAGTTTTGGTCGTACAATTCGCAGAAGTCCACCGCGTCCTGGTACCACCGGTGCCCCTTGAAACGCTCGCGCGCGTTGCGGTCGCCGCCGAGGTGGTGGGCGTAGTAGAACATCTGAAAAATTCCGTGGTGCTTGATAATCCAGAAGGTTTTTTCCGAAACGTACGGCCGCAGCACCGCCGCCGCCAGTTCACTGTGGGAGTGGGGCGCAAGGTCGTCGCCGATGTCGTGCAGCAGCGCGGCCACCACCATCTCCTCGCTCTCGCCGGCTTGATGGGCGCGGGTCGCCGACTGCAGCGAATGTTCATAGCGCGAAACTTGGTAGCCGCCGAAAGAGTCCTTTAACTTTTCCAGCGCGCCCAAAATTCGCTCCGGCAAATCGCGCGCAAACTCCTCCTCAAGGCGCGCCAGCAGTTGGTAGTCCTCGCGCGTGCCGTCGGCCATGCGGGTGAAGGCCACGGTTTTCATCACACCACCCCCATGGGCGGCGGCTTGCGCACACTGCGGATGGCGTAGCCGGTGATGCTGGCCAACATGACGCCGCCGCCGATGATGGTGAGGGCGCTCGGCGCCTCGCCGATGAAAATCCACACCCAAACCGTGCCCAGCACCACCTCCACCAGCGACAGCAGCGCCATCTCGGTGGCCGGCACGTGGGACGCGCCCAGGGCCAGCAGGAACAGGCCGACGCCCACTTGCACCACGCCCATGGTGGCGCACAGAAAAAAGTCGCGGCCGCTGACCGCAAAGCCGATGTCGGTGAACAGCGCGATGTAGGCGCCGACGGTGACGAAACTGCAAAACCCGGCCCAGAAAGCCGCCGGCGTCATGTCGCGGTTTTTGCCCGAGCGCAGGATGACCGCGAAGATGGAAAAACCCACCGCGGCGCCGAGCGCCATCAGGTTGCCGAATAAATTTCCCGACACCACGCCCTCGTAAACCATCACCCCCGCGCCCACGGTGGCCGCGGCCATGGCGGCCCACGTCGCCCGCCGCACCGACTCGCCGAGAAAAATCCAGCCCAGCAGCGCGGTGATAAAAGTCGAGGTGCACAAAAGAAAAAGCGCGTTGGCCACGGTGGTGTGGGTGAGGGCGAAAATCCAGCACATGAACGCCACCGACAGCACCGCCCCGGCGGCCAGGGAACGCTTGCCGGCGCGGGCGAAAACCCGCGGCGCATGGCCGCCGCTGCGCGCCGTGATGAGCAGGAAAAGAAAAACCGCAAGCGTCAGCGAGCGGTAAAAAAGAATCTGCCACTCGTGCGCGCTTTCCATCAGCCGCACCACCAGCCCGCCGATGCTCCAGCACAGCCCGGCGGCAAACACGCACACCACGCCAAACGCATAGCGCGAGTCGGCGGCGGCGGCGCGCGGCTGGTTCATCACAGCGGCTGCTTTTCCTCCAGTACCTTGCGCGCCGCGCGAAAGCATTCCAGCGCCTGCGGCACGCCGCAATAGATTGCCACCACGTGAATAATCGCGCGAATTTCCTCCCGGCTGACGCCGTTGCGCAACGCGCCCCGGCAGTGCACCTCCCACTCATGCATTTTGCCCAGCGCGCCAAGCATCGCCAGGTTCATCATGGAACGGGTTTTGGCGTCGATGACATCATCGCCCCAGCCAAATCCCCAGCACCACGCCGTCATGGCCTCCTGAAACGGCCGCGTAAAATCGTCCGCCGCCGCCAGGTTTTTTGCAACGTAATCCTCGCCCAAAGTCGCCTTGCGCCGGGCGAGGCCGAGTTCAAAAAGTTTTTCGTTCATCGGTTGTCCTCCGGGTCTGCCGGGCGGAGAATAGCACCGTGGCGGCAATGTTGGGGGCGGCCCCTTGACTCCCCGCCAACATCAACCCGCGCCCTCGGAGGCCTCTGTCATGAAAACATCCCAAATCCCCTGCCCGGAATGCAAGGCGGTCGAAGAAGACGGCCTGCTGCCCTACTGCGAAATCCCGATTCAGGCATTCGCCGATCTGGATTCCGAACAACCCTGGCCCCACAAAATCACCAAAGAAGACATATGGGACATAAAGGAAGTGCTGAACAAAGAAACCATGCATGTCGCCAGAGTGCTGTCGGTGGAATGCCTTAATTGCGGCAAGAAATACACCGCTGACAACGCGTTCGAAGCGCTGAAGCCGCTGTTCAACAGACCCCCCCCAAAAAACGGGGATTAATTAGCGGCGCATTCCTCACCGCCATCGTCGCGCTGCTCCTCGCCGCCGCGCCGGACGCCGCGCACGCGCAAACCGCCAACACCGTCTCGCTCGACGGCGCCGACACAAAATGGAACAACGGCCTGCTCGGCATCGCCCTCAGCCAAGCCTCCGGCACAACCGACTTCGCCGCCCACGGCATCGCCGGCACCCTGGAATCCGACCTCGCCGGCGCCCACCCCTACCTCACCCGCGCCCTGGCCAAGCTGCAACTCTGGGCCACCGCCGGCATCGCCGACGCCGGCCTGAGCCTGCTGAACGCCGCCGCCGGCATGGTCTTTGCGCCCGGAGCCAACGCCTCGTTCCACGCCGCCGGGCAGTGGAGCCGGGCGAAGCTGGACGCCGCCGCCTTCCCCGACGGCCGCAAGTTGCCCCAGGTCACCGCCGCCGCCACGCGCCTTGAGGGCGGCGTGGAACTCAGCCAGAGCTTCGGCGCCTGGCGGCCCTTTGTCACCGTGAACCTCCGCCGCGACTCCGGCGACGGCGA
>RKSH01000151.1 GCA_007570945.1 Gammaproteobacteria bacterium
GCGGCCTGCTGCAGTTCGGCCATGCGCCGGTCGCCGCGCGCGCGGTCCACCAGCACGGCGCGCACCGCATGCGGCGTCCGGCGCAGCGCGGCGGTGACGGCATGGAAACCGCAAACGGCGGCCGGCTTTTGCTTGGCGCGCGGCTTCACCGTCACTTGCGCCGCGGGCGGCGGATTTTGGTTTTGGTTTTTTCGCCGCCGCCGCGCGCCAAAATGAAATCAATCTTCGCCTCGTCAACGGCGACCCGCGCCACTTCCACCTCAAGGCGGTCGCCGAGCCGGAAGCACCGCACGCCGCCGGCGCCGCGCAACTGCAGATGCCGCTCGTCAAAACGGTAACGACCATGGAGCTCGGCAATGTGCAAAAGACCGGAAACCAAAATGTCCTCCAGTTCCACAAACAAACCGAATTTGGTGACGCCGGTGACGACGCCGAAGAAGCGGCGGCCCACGGCGTTTTCCATGTGGCGCACTTTAAGCCGGCGCGCCACATCGCGCGTCGCCTCATCGGCGCGGCGCTCGGTCATGGAACAATGCTCGGCATCGGCGGCCAGGGCATCAGCGTCCACGGCGGGATTTTTTTCGCGCAGCAGGGATTTAATTAAACGGTGCACCAGCAAGTCGGGGTAGCGGCGAATGGGCGAGGTGAAGTGGGTGTAGGCGGCGTGGTTAAGCGCGAAGTGGCCCGCATTTTCGCCGCTGTAGCGCGCCTGGGCGAGGGAGCGCAGCATCACCGTCTGCACGCAAAAACGCTGCTGCGCGCTGAGTTGCGGGCCGCTGAGCATGGCGGAAAAATCGCCGGCCGCCGGCGTCGCACCGCCGCCCAGGGTGAGGCCGAGGCCGGCAAGAAAGCGGCGCAACTCGTCCAACTTGTCCGCCGCCGGCGCGTCGTGCACACGGTACACCGCGCCCGCCGCGCGCTTGCTAAGAAACGCGGCGGCGCAGCAGTTGGCGGCGAGCATGCACTCCTCTATCAGGCGGTGGGCGGCGTTGCGCTTGGCGGCGCGCACCGCGCTCACCATGCCGGCATCATCAAACTCAAATTCGGCCTCGGGAATGTCCAGGTCCAGCGCGCCGCGCCGGCCCCGCGCCGCGCTCAGCGATTGAAAAACCGCGTTCAATTCAGCCAAGGGACGTTTTAATCCCGGCGGCGGACCGCGGCCGCCGGCAAGGTGGGAAAAAACCTGTTCGTAAGTCAACCGGGCGCGGGAGCGAATCAGCGCCGGGTAAAAATCAAAACCGCGCACATCGCCGCGGCGCGCCACCCGCATGTCGCACACCAGCGCCAGCCGGTCTTCGCCGGGGCGCAGTGAGCACAAATCATTGCTCAGTGCCTCCGGCAGCATGGGAACCACGCGGCGCGGAAAGTAAACCGAGTTGCCGCGGTTGCGCGCTTCCGCATCCAGCGCGCCGCCGGCCGCGACAAAAGCCGACACATCGGCAATGGCCACCAGCAGGCGGTGCTCGCCGCCGGTGCCGCGCGCGCAAACGGCGTCGTCAAAATCGCGCGCGTGTTCACCGTCAATGGTGACGAAGGGAAGTTTGCGCAAATCCTTGCGCCCGGCCTCACCCGCGGCGGCGCGCGCAACGGATTCCATTCCGCGCAACTCTTTTTTAATTGCGCCGGGCCAGGCGGTCGGGATATCGGATTCAACCACCGCGGCCTCACTCAGCACTTCCACCGCTTCCTTGCCGCCGAGAATGCGCAGCACGCGGCATTCGGCTTTGCTGCATCGGTCGGGGTAGCGGGTGAGTTCGCACACCACCCAGTCGCCGGCGGCGGCCTTGCCGGCGGCGCGGCCCGGCAACAGGATGCCGCCGCTGCGCGGGTCGCGCGGCGCGACAAAGTTGCGGCGGCCCTCGCGAAACACCCGCCCGACCACCGACTTGCATGCGCGGCGGATGACTTCCAGCACCCGCCCCTCGGTGCGGCCGCCGGGCATGGCGCGCGCCGCCACCCTGACCTCGTCGCCGTTCATCAGCCCGCGCATCTGTGCGCGCGGCAGGTATACATCCTCGGCCAGGCTTGCCGTGGTGACAAAACCGTAGCCGCGCCGGTTGGCCACCACCCGCCCCTCCACCACCGGCGGCCGGCCGGCCGCGGCGGGATGTTTAACGGCGCTGTTTGGAATCGCTTTCACATTGACAACCAACCACGCCAAAAGTAAAATCCCCCGCAGGCCGAGGTGGCGGAACTGGTAGACGCGCTAGCTTCAGGTGCTAGTGGGGGCAACCCCGTGGAGGTTCAAGTCCTCTCCTCGGTACCACATTTTCTCACCCGCCCCAGCCGCCGTGCTTGGCGACGGCCTGGTCGATTCTTTGCATGGCGCGAATGGTTTCCGCAAGCGCCGCGCAGATGTCCATGTAATGCAGGATGTCCTCGTATTTCAGTTCCCTTCCTTTGCGGTCCTGCAGCCACTTTTGGGCCGGGCGGTAGCCGCCGATGTCGTGATTCCAAATCCGCTCCGCGACCGGCGAATAACATTGCCGGTCGTTGATGTGGACTTCGTTGCCGGCATGGCGGACTTTTTCCACCACGCAGTCGCCTTTGCCGGTAAACCGGGGCTTGTCCGCGCGCGCGCCGGTGTCCCGCATGAGGTGGTGGCGGGCCAAAGTTTCACCCTCGGCGGCCAGTCGGCGAAACAGCGCGGCGTTGCCCGGCAGGGGAATGCGGGGAAAATCCGTTTTCAGAAAATCACGGTAACGGCGGCGGTATTCGGGGCTGTGGAGAACGGCGTAAATGTAGTGGAACACCTCCTCAGGCCGCGGTTTTGCGCCAAGGGATTTCTCCACCGCGGCCATAAACTTCGGCGCGAGGTTGAGTTTGCGGCCGTTGTCCAGACTGCCGTTGGGGCTGCCGTTTTCCGGGTCAAGGTAAAGCGGGCACAGGTAATTTCCGCCGCGCCTGAATAGGTTGATGTCGGTGGGCGAATCGGTGATGTGAACAAGATTCCACTCTTCCGAGCCAACCACACGACCGGCGCGGCCAATGCAAAGCCCGACGTTTTTCCCGGCCAGCATGTGGCCCATGACTTTCTTCACTGTCCTCCAAACAAGAGCGTCATGATAAAAAATCAGCCGCCGGTCAAAAGGCCGGTAAAGAACAGGATTGACAAAGTCACGCAGACGCGCCTCCTCTTGAAGACTTTGCCGGGCTTTTGCAATGTCCCATCCTTTCTTCATTGGAATTTGGAGGCTGTCACACAAATCCCGGTGCGACTCTTTGGAGTCGCGAAACTTGGAGACTCGGCCAAGCAAGGGGGTCTGATTAAAGTCAACCACCATGCGGTCACGGGCGGTGGTTATGCCCACTCCGCCGTGGGGGAAAATTTCCGTCACTTTCCAGCCGCTTTCATATTCCTCCGCAAACGAGGCATCGCGGGAGACAAAAAGATAATCGGGCGCATTGGGCGCGAGCTCCGACCACGCCGTGCTGTCCACATCGCCGTCCTCCAGCAGGCCGAATTTCTCCTTGCGCCGCCCCCACAGGTCGGCGTGAAAAACCCGCGCCGGCCTGGCGCTGTCCCGGTCACGGCGCTTGACAAACAGCCCGATGGCGACGCCCTGCTGAATGTCAAACACGTTTTCATCCTTGCCGCCGTCCGGGGCGCGCTCTTTTTTTCTGCTGTTGCCGTGCAGGTCCAAAATGTAAATTTCGTCGAAATCATCCAGCAAACCCCGCCGCATGCCGCGAAAAGTCGGGTTGTCAATCCAGGCGTGGTTGGTGATGAAACCGAGGATGCCCCCGCCGGTCTGCGCAATGCGCCAGTGGGCGAAGCGCATAAACCGCACATAATCGTCGTTCAGCCACTTCGGGTTGCGCTCACCGAGGGGCGCGCCGTCCACGGAAAAATAATCGGCCGCCGCGCGCCCGTCGTCGCTGCCGTGGAGCAGTTTTTTAATCCACTCCCCCTTGTTCGCGGTATGCCCGGAATAGGGGGGGTTGCCGAGCACCACCATCACCGGTTTTTTCTGTTTGACGGCGTGCGCCTCATTGGCCTCGCGCACAATTTCGCGGGCAAACACCGGCCCGGCCACCGTCTCCTCAGATTTCTCCAGAGTGTTGGTGAGGTAAACATTCAAGAGGCGGTCCTTGACCGCGGCGGCCGCGTCAACGCCGGTTTCAGCCAGTTTCATTTCCATTTTCAGATAGCAGATGGCGTACGGCGCCATTAGAAACTCAAAGCCAAACAGGCGCGGCAACAGGTGCTCGCGCACATAATTCGACCAGCCATTCCCCACTCCCTTGCCGCGCACGGTGCGGCAAATGCGGTCAATCACCCCGCACAAAAAAGTGCCGGTGCCGGCGGCCGGGTCCAGAATAAGAACCCGGTGCATCTTTTCCGCCGCGGCCCCGGGCCCGGGGCGGAAGTCAAATTTGCCGGCGTCGGCCAGGCCGTCGGCAAGATTAAATTTCTTGCGCAACAGAGAATCAATGCTGCGGACCATCCACGAAACCACCGGCGCCGGGGTGTAATACACGCCGCGCATCTCGCGCAATTTCGGGTCGTACGCCTTGAGAAAGTTTTCGTAAAAATGAATTACCGGGTCATGTTCCCGGTCGCCGCCGCCGAAATCCTCCAGCACCGAGCGCATATCGGCGCGGCCCAGCAACTCGGCAAGGTTGTCGGCAATCCACGAGATGCGCTCATCCATTTTGGGCCCGGGGATGCGCACAAAAACCTCGTGCAGAAAATGGCTGGTTTCAATGAAGACCGCGTCCTTGCGGGTGAAGCGGCCGGACCCGGACCGGTGGCGGCAGCGGGCGGCGAACAAGCCATATGCGGCGGTTTGCGCCTGCATGTCGGCAAACTGCTCCACCGACAACCGCGGAATCAACGCCTTGCGGTAATCGGCCAGCAGTCCGCCCAGGTTGCCGTGCTGTTGTTCACCGCCCCGCAATATGCGCGTGATGCCGTCATACAAAAGCCGCGCCTGGGCCGCCATGCGCCCGGCAAGTTCGGTGGCGGTGGCGACGGTGAGGGCCTCGGCGGCGAAAAATTCGCCGAGTAATTTTTCAAGTTCCGCGGCGCCGTTTTTCTCCTCGCGCAATGCCCCACCGGCGGCGCGGCGCGCAAGATGCGCCTCCAAACGCAGGATGCCATCGTGATACCAGCGGAAAGAAAGATAATCGGTGAGCAGCAGATTCGGCAGCGCATCAAGATAACGGCGCAACTGTTCACTCTTCGCCGCCCGGCCCAGATTGGCGCCGATGTCCTTGCACTCCACATGGCCGATGGGGGCGCCGTTTCCCAGCACAATAAAATCCGGCGCGCCGCACTCGGTCCGCCCGGGCTCGTGGACCGCGGTGACGGCACCGCCGGCGGCCTGCTCCAGAAACTCCTGCAAGGCGGGACGGTAAGTTAACTCGGTGGCGGCGCCGCTTGCATGTGCGGCGGCGATTTTTTTCAGGTAGGCTGCTACGGCGGAAGACATGGGCGGGTGGCGGTATTGTAGCGCAACGGCGCGGCCGTCACCCAAGCCCCAGCCCCATCTCCATCACCACCCCGCCGTCCTCACCCACCGCCCACAGTTCCCCCCGGCCATTCGCGACACGGCCGGCGGTTTCCAGCGGCGCGCCGTCAAAGGCCGGCCGCAGGGCGCGGTAGGTGCAGTGGCGGACGGTTCGCCGCGGCGCATGGCGGGTGAAGTCGTGCATCAGCAACGTGGCGAGCAGCGGGCCATGGACGACCAGGCCGGGGTGGCCCTCGGCCGCGCAGTAGTCGCGGTCGTAGTG
>RKSH01000234.1 GCA_007570945.1 Gammaproteobacteria bacterium
CGGTGAACAGCATTAGAAAAATGCCGGCGACCAGCAGCGCGCAGCCGGCGTAGACCAGCGGCTGGCCGGGCGAGCGGGTGACTTCAAGGCCGCTGGCCTGCACCTGATCAAAGGACTGCAACTGCAAATACAGCGGCGCCGGGTAGCGGCCGAGGGCGGCGAGGGCGGTGAAGTGGTCGGCGAAATCAGCGGCCGGCGGCGCGCCCTCACCCTCGGCTTTGATGGCGCGGCGGTAGAGTTCGGCGACGCCGAGGCGGAGAATGTTGAAGTAGGCGGCGAGCAGATTATCCACCTGCGCCGGCGGCGCTTCCTGCGCGAGTTGTTCTTGCACCGCGGCGAGGCCGTGGTGGGTGAAGGTGGTGAACAGTTGGCGGGTTTTTTCGGTGATGGCGCGGCGTGAATCCTCGCCGGCGGCGTCCTGCATTTGGAGGGCGGTGGCGGAGATTTGGTCGGCGACGGCGTTGCGGGTGGCGGCGTCGTGGAGCAGCGCGGCGAGGCGGGCAAAGCGGGCGATGCCGCCGGCCGGGCCCTCGGGAATGTGCAGGTAGTTGAACTCATCTGCCGGCGACTCGCGGACGCCGCTTAGGTAGTAGCGCCGGCCGTCCACCGCCACCGGCAGCATGTAGTTGTGAAACTCGGCGGCGGAACCGTCGGCGCGGCGCAGGCGGAACTGAAAACTGGGCCCCACATTGCGCAGGTCGGGCTGCTTGACATCGGCGGCGGCGCGGTTGACCACGTTAAAGAGGCGGAAGTCGTCCAGTTCCAAACGCAAGCCGGGGGTGAGGCTTAAACTTTTGCCGACGGCGCCGTGCACGGTTGCGGCATCGCCGCCAAGGCGGGCGCGCAACGGCCACATGCGCATGGCCAGCGAGGAGCCGCCGTCGCTGAACGAGGCCTGGTAGATGGTGACGCCCTTGTGGGTGAGGGGGTGGTTGACGCGGATGGTGCGGGCGAGGGGCGATTTGAGGTCGGGGTCGTGGATTAAAAGGTCGCTTTCAAAGGATTTGGGCTGGCCGGTGTCGTAGTGGCGGACGCGAAAGTCGGCGAGTTCCACGGTGAAGGGCAGCGGCTGGACCAGGTAACCGTCGCCCATGTTCACAAAAACCGCGCCGCTTTTGGCGCCTTCGGGAATGTTCACCCGGCCGCGAAAAGCGGGGTTGGCGGCGGCCAGAAAACTGCGCTTCGGCACCTCGGACAGCGGCAGGTTGCGCGTCTCCGCCACCACCTCGCCGCGCCAGTTGGCGAGCAGCAGCGGCAGGTTGCCGTCCACCAAGCCGCCGACCGCGACCACCACCACGCCGATGTGCGCCGACAGGTAGCCGAGTCGGCGCCACTGTCCGCGCAGCAACTGGCGCGCCATGCGCCGGGCGTTGCGCGACACGCAGACGCCCACCGACAAAACCAAAAATGCAAGAACCGCGAGAAACCATGGCGCGTGGTAGACGTCAAACAGGCCCAGGCTTTGGTAGACTCGAAACCAGTAGGGGCCGAACTTGGCCAGGTAGTCGTTGTACGGCTGGTTCTGCTGCAGAACCGTGCCCGCGACCGATGCAACCGCAAGCGCCGCCAGCAGCGTCACGGCGAGGCGCATGGAGCCGAGAAATTCGGGCAGGGTTCGCGCGCGATAATTCATGGACAAAGGCCGGCGAATCCGGCCGGCGCGCTCAGCGCAGTCCGTGCATGTACAACGCCAGCGCCTTAATCTGCTCCCGCGACAGGCGGAAAGCGATGGGGTTCATCACTTCGCTGACGCGCTCGCCGGATTTCAGCAGCAGCAGTTGCTTCTCCAGATAATCCCTGCGCTGCCCGGCAACGCGCGGAAAGTTCGGCGGAATGCCGCTGCCGCCGGGGCCATGGCAACTCATGCAGGCGGCGATGGCAAAGCGCGGGTCGCCGCCGCGGTAAATTTTTTCGCCGGCGCGCGCCTGCTCTTCCTCGTCCTCGGCAATGGCGCCGAGTTTGGGGGCGAGGCTGCTGTAGTAGGCGTCCAGGTCCTCCATGTCCTGCGCGCTGAGGGGCGCCACCATGCCGGTCATTAGCGGATTGGCGCGCCGGCCGTCCTTGAACTGGCGCAGCGTTTGGGCGATGTGGCCGGGCACCTGGCCGGCCAGGTGCGGGGTGTCGGGAAGGACGCTGTTGCCGTCGGCGCCGTGGCAGGCGACGCAGGTTTGCGATTTCGCCCGCCCGGCCTCCACGTCGCCGGCGGCATGCGCCGCGCCGGCCGCCAAAATCATCACCGCCGCCGCAAGTACGGTGAGCGGCGGGGTTGTTTTGCTGCGCTGGGTCACGGAGGTCATGGGCGGCGGGTTCGGTGCGGCGCGAGTATACCCGATTTTGCCGCGCCGACGGTGGTATATTGGCGCCGTTTCACCGTCGGCAAACAGCCCCATGCCCCGCCCCTCCCGCGCCGTGGATTTCGGCGCCGCGCAATTCCTGACCGGCGCCCACCTGCCGTCACAATGCCCGCCGGATTCGGGGGCCGAGGTGGTGTTCGCCGGGCGCTCCAACTCGGGCAAGTCCAGCGCGCTGAATTTAATCGCGCGGCCGGGGCTGGCGCGCACCGGCAAAACGCCGGGCCGCACGCGGCAGATAAATTTTTTCACCTGCGGCGGCAACCGGCGGCTGGTGGACCTGCCCGGCTACGGTTACGCCGATGTGCGGCAGTCGCTGCGCGCGCACTGGGGGCAGGCCATCGGGCGCTACCTTGAGGAGCGAAATTCCCTGAAAGGTTTAATCCTCACCATGGACATTCGCCGCGCCATTGCCGGGGAGGAACGGCAGTTGCTGGAGTGGTGCGCGGGGCGAAATCTGCCGGCGCGGCTGCTGCTGACCAAGAGCGACAAACTTTCACGCGCCGCGGCCGGCCAAAAATTGCGCGCGGCGGGTGAGGTTCTGAAGAAAGAATTTAACTTTGACGCGCAAATTTTTTCCGCGCTGAAAAATCACGGACGCGACGAGGCGAGGAAGGTGATTGTGCAGTGGCTGCTTGAAAGTGGGGGTGAAGGCTAAGCGCGCCGGATAGTCCACGGCGCGGAGGCGTCGTTCAGTTCGGACTGAAACCCGCCGGCCGCATCGGTGCGGTAAAGCCGCGACGGCCCGGCAAAGTCATGCGACGCGAGAAGGTGGACCAGGATTGCGGCAATCAGCGCCGAGCTTTTTGCGCTCGGCTCAATTTGGTTGACAAACAAATCCGGGTCGGCCGGGTCCATGGCGCGCGGCAAATCCACAACCGCAATGCGGCGCGCCCGCGCGGCCGCCAAAATGGGACGGTAGACGCTTTCCATTAGTTGATTCAATTTCGCCAGCGGCGGCGCCTCGCCGGGAATGGCGCGGTCAATGGCGCGGTAGACGCCATGCCCCTCGGCATCGGTGGCCAGGCACGGCCGGTACTGCAGCATTAAAACGATGCGCGGCGGCGCGGCGGTGTTTTCCATTCGCGCGATGATGGCCGCCAGGTTTGCGCTGAATTCGGCGGCGGTTTCGGCCAGCGGGCGCTGCCCCGACAACGCCTCCAGAAAATCATTGCCGCCCACCGAAACCACCGCATGGGAGCATGGCGCGCTTTCTTTCTGCAGCGCCTCCAGCGCCTCCAGCGGGCGGAAAATTTCATTCGCCTCCCAGCCCGGAAACGGCTCGCCGGCCGCCGCCCGGGCTCCGCCGGAAACCGCCGGCACGGCGCCGCGCAACACGTCGCCGGAAGTGAAACCGTCGGCGGCGCAGTTGGTCACCAGCGGCGCGGCCGGCGCAAAATATTCGCGCAACCCGGCGCGCAACCGGCCCACCACGCTGTCGGCGACCGAGCGGTTCACCCAGATTAAATTATCCAGGGTGCTGTCCCCCAGCAGAACCACATGCGCGGGTGCGCGGTTCAAACTCAAGGGTGCGCCTCGGCCCAGTTTTTGCCCGTGCCGATTTCCGCCACAAGCGGCACGTTTAACGTGGCGGCGCCGCACATCAACCCGGCGATTTTTTCGCCCAGTTTCTTTTCCTTGCCGGCGGCCACTTCAAACACCAACTCGTCGTGCACTTGCATAATCATCCGCAGCGGCGCGCCGTCGCGCCGGATCCAGGCGTCCACCTTCAGCATCGCCATTTTAATCAGGTCGGCGGCGGTGCCCTGCATGGGCGCGTTGATGGCGGTGCGCTCGGCGTACTGGCGGCGGGCGTGGTTGGAGACGTTAATTTCCGGCAGATACAAACGCCGCCCGAACACCGTCTCCACATAACCCTGCTCGTGGGCTTGGGCGCGGGTGCGCTGCATGAATTCCCTCACCCCCGGGTAGCGGGAAAAATACAGTTCCACATACTCCTTTGCCTCGCCGCGGGCGATGCGCAGTTGCCGGGCCAGGCCGAACGGCGACATGCCGTAGATCAGGCCGAAGTTAATCGCCTTGGCGCGGCGGCGGTGTTCCTCGGTGACCTGCCCGGGTTTTATGCCGAACACATCGCCGGCGGTGCGGCGGTGAATGTCCTCGCCGTTGCGGAATGCCTCCAGCAGTCCGGCGTCGCCGGACAAGTGCGCCATGATGCGCAGTTCGATTTGCGAGTAGTCCGCCGACAGCAGCCGGCGGCCGGCGGCCGGCACAAAGGCCTCGCGGATGCGGCGGCCGGCTTTGGTGCGCACCGGAATGTTCTGCAGGTTGGGGTCCGAGGAGGACAGCCGCCCGGTGGCCGCCACCGCCTGGTGGTAGCAGGTGTGAATGCGCCCGGTGCGCGGGTTGATTAACTCCGGCAACTTGTCGGTGTAGGTGGACTTCAGTTTGCTGAGCCCGCGGTGCTCCAGAATAAGGCGCGGCAGTTCGTGCTCCAGCGCCAACTCCTGCAGCACGCCCTCGGCGGTGGACGGCTGGCCGGTGGGGGTTTTGCGCGCCACCGGAATGTTCAGTTTGCCGTAGAGCATTTCCTGAATCTGCTTCGGCGAGGCGATGTTGAATTCAACGCCGACCTGGCGGTGCGCCTCGGCCTCGGTGCCGGCAATCTGCCGGCTGAGCTCGGCGCTTTGGCGGCGCAGTTTCACCGGGTCAATGGCGACGCCGGCGGCCTCCATCCGCGCCAACACCGGCAGCAGCGGCATTTCAATTTCCTTCAATACTTTTTTCTGCCCGGGAAATTGCGCAAGTTTCGGCGCCAGCACCTGGTGCAGGCGCAAACTCACATCGGCGGCCTCCGCGGCCCAGGCCATGGCGTCCTCCGCCTTCACCCGGCCAAGCGGCAGTTTCTTTTTTCCGGCGCCGGTGAATTGCCGGTGGTCGACGCTTTTGTGCCCCAAATATTTCAGCGACAAACCTCCGAGGTCATGGCGCGAACCGGTGCTGTCCAGCGCGTAAGATTCCAGCATCACATCCACGCGCGCATTGTTCAGCGCGATATTTTCGCGCGCAAAAACCGCCATGCAGCGCTTTAGGTCATGGCCGGCTTTGGGTTTTTTTTCATCCTCCAGAACCGGCCTCAGCGCGGCCAACACCGTTTTTTTTGCTAATTGCCTCGGCGCGCCCTCACCCTCGTGGGCCAGCGGCACATATGCGCCGCGCCCGGCGCCGTCGCTGAAAGCGATACCGAGCAATTCCGCCCGGTGCGCGTCCTCACCAGTGAGGGCGGTGAAGACGGAGACCATCGCGGCCGCTTCCAGACGCTTAATCCAGCGCCGCAAATTTTTTTCATCCAGCACCAGTTCATAAACGGTGTCTTGCGCCCGCCGCCCCGACTTGTCCTCGGCCAGGCCGCCCAGTTCGGCCAGCCAGGTCTTAAATTCAAGCCGCGTGAACAACTTGCGCAGGGCATCGTTGTCCGCCGGACGAATTTTTAAATCGCCCGCGGCGGTGTCCAGTTTCACGTCGGTTTTAATCGTCACCAGCGCGCGCGACAGCGGCAGCCTTTCCATGCAGGCGCGCAGGTTTTCGCCGACCACGCCCTTGATTTTCCCGGCGTTGGCCATCACGCCGTCCAGCGAGCCGAACTCGCCGAGCCACTGGCGCACCGTTTTCGGACCCGCTTTGGGCACTCCCGGGATGTTGTCCACCGCATCGCCGACCAAGGCCAGGTAGTCCACCATGCGCTCCGGCGGTACGCCGAACTTGTCCACCACTCCGGCGCGGTCGTACACCGTGTTCTTCATGTCGTCCACCACTTGCACCCGGTCGTTCACCAGTTGCGCCAGGTCCTTGTCGCCGCTTGAGATCCACACCGTCCCTCCGGCCCTCGATTCCTCCGCGGCCAACGTGCCGATAACGTCATCGGCCTCCACTCCCGGCACCCGCAGCAGCGGCAGCCCCATGGCCTCCACCACCGCATGCACCGTTTCCAGTTGGCCGCGCAGCGCCGGCGGCATGGGCGCGCGCCGGACCTTGTAGTCGGCGTACAGTTCGTCGCGAAATGTCTTGCCCGGCGCGTCAAACACCACCGCCATGCGTTGCGGCTGCAGCGCGGCCAGCAACCGCCGCAGCATCAGCACCATGCCATATGTCGCGCCGGTGGCCTCGCCGGCCGAGTTGCCGAGATTCGGCATGGCGTAAAACGCGCGGTACAGATAGGACGAGCCGTCCACCAGACAAAGGTCCGCTTTTTTCATTGTCACCGTTGTTTTTTTATCACACATGCGCGGGCTTTATCGCTCCGGGGTCACCGCCGCGGCCGGCGGCGATGGCGTCGAGCCGGGCCGCCCAGCGGCGCGCCGCCGCCTCGCCAAAGGGGGTCGGGGTGAGGCCGGGGCCGCGGTCGTAAACCGGAATGCCGCTGCGCGCGCCGAACACGCGCTTCCCGTAGCAGACCAGATGGTCGAGGGATTGCATCATAAAACCCACCGCCGGGGAAAATGCGGCGTACAATTTTTCGGCGCCGGATTCGTCACCGGCCAGCCAATGCCCGAAGACGCGGCAGGACAAATCAATGCAGTCCGGCGCCAGGATGAAACCATCGCAACCGGCGCGCAGACTGTCGGTCAATTCCAGTCCGCCGCGCCCGCCGAGGACGCTCACCCTCCCCCGCAGCCGCGCCACCAGGCCGGCGGTTTCCACCGCGTTGGTTTCGCTCTTGATGACGCGGATGTTGTCGAGTTGTTCGGCGAGGCGGTCGATGTCGGAGATGTCAAAACCCCGGCCGAGAAACTGGGGCGCATTCTGCAATGCGAACATGCCTCCCAGCCCCCGCGCAACGCCGATGAAAAAATCCAGAAAGGCGGCGCCCGTGAGGCCGGGCTGGCCGGGCGGTTGCAGAATCAGCATGTCGGCGCGGTGCGCAAGCGCGAATTCCGCCATGCCGCGCTGCCCGGCAACCGTGTCGCCGCTGATGGTCACCGACAGGGGGCATGCGGCGGGCAGCCAGTTGGCAATGCGCCGGATTAAGCCGCGTTGTTCCGCAGTATCCAGTTTGCCCGCTTCGGTGGCGAGCCCGAGAATCACGACGCCGTCCACGCCCCGTTGCAGTACCCAATCCAGTTGGCGCCGCATGAGTCCGTAATCAAGGCGCGCGCCGGCGTCGAACAATGCATAGAGCACGCAATGGACGCCGCCGGGGAAGCGCGTTTTGCCGGGCCCAACTACCATTCGGCGATGGAGCCGTCGGGGTGGCGCCAGACCGGGGCGCGCCAGCGGTGCCCGCGGGCGGCGCCGGCGGCGACCGCCGCCTCGTCAATCTCAATGCCGAGGCCGGGGCCCCGGGGGATGCGCAGGAACCCCGAGTCCAGTTCAAAGCCGCGGCCCGCGACCAAATAATCGCCGAGGTCGCCGTCCGCGTTGTAGTGAATGCCGAGGCTTTGTTCCTGAATGAATGCGTTGTGGCAAACCGCGTCCACCTGCAGGCAGGCGGCGAGCGCGATGGGGCCTAGGGGGCAGTGCGGCGCCAGCGCGACGTCGTAGGCCTCCGCCCAGTGGCCGATGCGCACCATTTCGGATATGCCGCCGACATGCGCGGTGTCCGGGTTGACGATTGTCGCGGCGCGTTTTTCCAGCACGTCGCGAAAATCATGGCGCGAGTGCAGGCGCTCACCGACGGCCAGGGGAATGGTTGTCGAGCGGGCCAGGCCGGCCATGGAATCCAGGTGCTGCGATGTGACCGCATCCTCCACAAACATCGGCCGGACCGGTTCCAGTTCACGCAGCAGCAACTTCGCCATGGGCAGGTGGACGCGCCCGTGAAAATCGATTGCCAGGTCCATGCGCTCGCCGACCGCCTCGCGCAATTCAAAAATCGGCCGCAGGATGGCCTCAACTTTGCGGTGGGCGTCGACAATTTGCAGTTCCGCGCAGGCGTTGAACTTGGCGGCATCGTAGCCGGCCGCAAGCAGCGCCTCGGCGCCGCTGACCAGGCCCTCCGGGCGGTCGCCGGCAATCCAGCGGTAACTGCGCACGCGCTCCCGCACCGGGCCGCCGAGCAGCGCATGGACCGGGGCGTCATGATATTTGCCCTTGAGGTCCCACAAAGCCATGTCGATTCCGGATAGGGCGCTCATCAGCACCGGGCCGCCGCGGTAGCAGCCGTTGCGGTACAGGGTTTGCCAGATGTCCTCAATGGCCAGGGGGTCGCGGCCGAGCAGGAAATCCTCGAATTCACCGATTTTGGCCGCCAGGGTCCCGGCGTGCCCCTCCAGCACCGGTTCGCCCCAGCCGATGAGGCCGGCATCGGTCTGGATTTTCAGGAACAGCCAGCGCGGCGGCACGGCAAAGGTTTTGAGCGCGGTGATTTTCATGGATTGCAAAAGCCGGCTGGTGAACGGTTTCAGTGCCCGGTAATCCCCGGGAACGCGACCAGCATGCCGACGGCAAGCGCCTGCAGGGCGATAAACGGCGCGAGGGAGCGGAAAATCTCGCCCAGGGTGATGTCCGGCGGGGCGACGCTTTTGAGGTAAAAGGCCGCGGGTCCGAATGGCGGGGACAAAAAAGAAACCTGCATGTTCATCGCGAAAACCACGCCAAACCAGACCGGGCTGTAACCGAGCTGCATGATAACCGGTACGAATATCGGCATGGTCAGAAGCGCGATGCCCACCCAGTCGAGGAACATGCCGAGGACGAACAGAATGAGCATCATAAACAGGACAACCACAATCGGCACGTCGGAAATGCCGGTAATCAGCCCGGAGACGAATTTGATTCCGCCCATCAGGTTGAACACGCCCACCAGCGCGCTGGCGCCGATGCCAATCCACACAATCATGCCGGTCGTTCTCAGGGTCTGCATCGCCGCATCGCGCAGCATTTGAACGGAAAACTCGCCGCGCACGATGGTTGACAGCAGCACGCCGAATGCGCCCACCGCCGAGGCCTCGGTGACCGACGCGATGCCGCCGTAAATCGACCCGAGCACGAAGACCACGACCATCAGCGGCAAAATCAGCCCTTTCAGTTTGCGCAGTTTTTCCCCGGCCGGCAACTCGTCGCCGGCGCGGAGCTGCGGCGCGGCGCCGGTGGTGAAATACGAGCGGTATAAAACGTATCCGATGTAAAGACTCGCGAGCATGAAACCGGGCGCGAAAGCCGAGGTGAACAGGTCGCCGACCGAAACATTCGCCGTCAACCCGTAAATAATCAGCACAATGGACGGCGGCACCATGGTGCCGAGCGCGCCGCCCGCGCAGACCACGCCGATTGCCAGGCGGCGGTCATAACCCTGGCGCAGCATGTGCGGCAGGGCGAGCATGCCGAGCAGCACGATTTCGCCGCCGATGATGCCGCTCATCGCCGCAAGAACCACCGCCACAAAAATCGTCTGCACCGCGACCCCGCCGCGCAATTTGCCGCCGAAAATCCTCATCGCGTCAAACAAGTCGCGCGCGATGCTCGAGCGGTCAAGCAACGCCGCCATCAGCACGAACATGGGCACCGATACGAACACAAACGACGAGACGAAGGAAAACACCCGGCTCGTAATCAGCGGAATCGCCGGCGGCCCAAACCAGCCCAGGGTGAACACCAGCGCCACCAGCAGGGTCACAAAGGCCAGCGGCATGCCCGTCAGCAGCAGGGCGAGCAGCATCACGAACATCAGCAGCGTGCCGTATTCGACGCCAAACGCCGACAGGTCAAACATTCACCCGCCCCGTATGCGGTTGATGACGAAGACCAGAAACTGCAATGTCATCGCGATTAGGATGATGAGTAAAAACAGCCGCAGATAAGCCGGGAACGGCGGATTCCATGCGCTGCCGCTGGTGATGATGCGGAACTCGCCGGCCGGCGTGTAGAACGAGCCGGCCACCGTCGGCGCCAGCGCATAACTGAACATGCCGGTGGCGAATCCGCAGGCCGCATGGATGAAAATGTCGAGGCCGCGGCGCGCGCGCGCGCCGACCTGGTCGTAGACCAGGACGATGCGGATGTGCCCGTCGCGCGACACCGTGTGCAGGCCGCCGAATACAAAGCAGACCGCGCACAGGAAGATGGTGGTTTCGTGCACCCAGATGGTTGGCGCGTTGAAGCCGTAGCGCATGACCACCTCAAAAATCAGAATTCCCATGGACGCCAGAAACAGCAGGGAAAAAAGATGGCCGAGGGCGGCCACGCCGCGCGCAAAAAAGTCCCGCTTTGGCGCTGGTGATTCGGAATCCATCACGGTGACTCCTCGGTGAGGCCGGGCCGGGGCGGCGGCCGGGAGCGCGGCATGGCGGCATGCCGCGCCCGGAGGCCGATTAAGGGGCCTTACTTCAACAACCCCTGGGCCGTCATGTAGCCGGTCAGGCTGTCATAGACCTTTTTCGCGTTCGCGCTGCGGCCGGCGACTTGCGCCCAGCGCTGTTTGGCAATGGCGCGAAACTTGGCGCGCTCCTCTTGCGACCAATCGTGGATTGTGACGCCTTGCTTGCGCGCATCGGCGACCGCCTCCAGGTCTTTCATGAACAACTGCGAGGTCATGTCCAGCGCCATGTGGTTGACCGACATCTCGAGCAGGTTCTGTAGGTCCTCCGGCATGGAATCCCAGGTTTTCTTGTTGATGGACACTTCAATCAGCGGCATGGAATGAAAACCGGGGTAAACCGGATGGCGCGCGATGTCGTGCATGCCCGCGGCATGGTTGGCCGAGAACACGGTGTAGTCGGCCGCGTCAATGACCTTTTTATCCAGCGACGTGAACACCTCGGAGCCCGGCAGGTTGACCGGCGCCGCGCCGGCCGCCGCGAAAACCTCCTGCACCAGCCCTTCCGGCGCGCGCATTTTAAGTCCCTTGAGGTCCGCCACGCCGTCGAGCGGCACCGACGAAACAAACGCCTCGAGTCCGCCCGAGGTCGCGCCGATGAAATGCAGGCCGTACGGATTCAGCAGTTCATTCATCAACTCCCTGCCGCCGCCGTAGTTTACGTAGCGCAGCATTTCATATGGCGAAGACCATGCGCCGACGGTGTTGCCAATCAGCGCAAACGCCGGATCCTTGCCGGAAATGTAGCCGGTTGCGGTGATGTGTCCGCCGAGAATGCCGGCGCCCACCGCATCGTGGGTTTCGTTGTATTTGACGACCGAATCCACCGGCAGCATCTCGATGTTAAGCCGGCCGCCCGATGCCGCGGCCACTTTCGCCGCCCATTCCTGTTCAATAATGAAAGTCGGGTTGCCGGCCGGGTCGCTGGATTGAAATTTCAAATCGTAGCGCTCATCCGCCTGGGCCGAAAAGGCCATCATCACGCCGAGGCCAATGCCCGGCAGGGAAGCAATCAGTCGGTTCATTTTTTCTCCTCCAAGGGGAAGTTGTTTGACGTGAATATTAGCCGAGGGCCCGCCCGGCTGCAACGAGATGCCGGCCGCAAACGCAAATGTTGACGGCGCGGCATAAATAAGCGAATCTGGGCGCCGCATGTCCGTGTTTACCTGCGTCGGCCAGCCGCAACTGGAACAATTCCTCGCCGGTTATTCCGTCGGCGTGTTGCGCGATTATGCCGGCGTCACCACCGGCGTGGAGAACACCAATTATTTTGTCTACACCAGCGCCGGCGCATATGTGCTGACCGTGTTTGAGCGGGTGCCGCACGGGGACATCCCGTTTTGCCTCGGCCTCGCCGCCCACCTTGCCGAGCACGGCATTCCCTCGGCGCAGCCGGTGGCCAACAACGCCGGCGCCTATCTGAACCAAATTTGCGGCAAGCCGGCCGCGCTGTGGGTCAAACTTCCCGGCCGCAGCGCCGAGTCGCCGTCACTTAAACAGTGCCGCGAAGTGGGCGGCGCGCTGGCCCGCATGCACCGCGCCGCCGCCAGTTTTGATGCGCAGCGCGAAAACCCCTGCGGCCTCGCCTGGGCGCAACAGACCGCGGCCGCGCTTAAACCAAAACTCGGCAGTGATGAGCGCGCGCTGATGGAATCGGAACTGGCAATGTGGCGGGCGATGCCGGCCGGCGCCCCGGCCGGGGTGGTGCACGCCGATTTGTTTGTGGACAACGTGCTTTTTGAGGGCGAGCGCTTGTGCGGCGTGATTGATTTTTACTACGCCTGCACCGACCTGCTGTTGCTGGACCTGGCCACCGCCGTAAACGACTGGTGCAAAACCGCCGACGGCGCGCAGGTGGATGCGAAAAAACAAGCCGCCGTGGTGGACGCCTACCGCGAGGAACGCCCGCTGTCCGATGCCGAAAAAAAGTTGTGGAACCAAACCCTGCGCCGCGCCGCCCTCCGCTTCTGGCTCTCCCGCGCCTATGACAAACACTTCCCGCGCGCCGGGGAGATGATTCTAATCAAGGACCCGGAGATTTACCGGCGGTTGCTGGTGTTTCATTTGGAGAACTGCCGGTGAGGGTGAGGGCGGCCGGCGGCGGGCGTTAAACGTGGGCGGCGGTTTGAGGCTGCTCAGTGCCGGCTTTGCGGACGAGGGTTTTGTTCGTTGCCACAAGCCGCCGCCGCACCTGCGGGCGCAGGAGTTTTTTCGCTTCCCAGGCATCGTGCGCGGCCTGCATGTTCAGCCACAGGCCGACACTGGTGCTAAACAGCGCGCTGAGGCGCGCCGCAATTTCTGGCGTGACCGGCCGCTCAGCGTCCAGAATACGGCATAAATGCCGGCGCGAGACGCCGAGTAACTGCGCCGTTTTGCTGATGCTCAGCGTGGTGCCGGGCAAAGCGATATCGCGCAGAATTTCACCCGGATGAGAGGGTTTCATCCGCCTGCCGGTGGGCGGCAGGGGATTTTCCGCGAATGACTTCATGGCGTCATTGGTTTGTTTTGCGTTCATGTGCCGGCGAATTGTAACTGGTTGAAAACCGGGCGGCAATGCGGATTTTCCACCGCCTGCCGAGTTTAATGGGGCTGCTCCAAATTTACATCAACCGCGCCCCCAATCCACTTAAAAGTGATTCTCCATGCGGCGTTCACGTCCACACTGTAAGTGCCTTTGCGCTTTCCGATATAAGCATGAAGCCTCAGTCTGGACAAATCCATATCCTCAAGTTCCTCGGCAAGTTCAAGCAAGTTCAAAATTTGCATGACTCTTTTCCGCAATTCGGGTGGGATGCGGCCGTAGCGTCTTGTTTCATGCGCCTCCCTCAATCCTTTGTGCCTAATGGATTTAATCATGGTTTTAACCTCCCTAAAGGGCGTTGTTGGTTGATGAGGCGAACGGTAAGCACATGGATTGCGCATGTCAAATCTTTTTTTTCCGAAAAAAAGGGACGCCGTTGCCGGCGTCCCTCGGGAGTTTTGTGGTTTCTTTGGGTTAGAAAGAAACACGAGCACCGATGTGCAAGATGCTCGGGTCGGGGTTGGTGGTGCCGCCGACGTCATCGATGTCTCTGCTACGGTACTCAACCACGGCAGTGGCCCCGCCGCCGAAAGCATGCGAGTAGCCAACGACTACGTCGGTCCGGTCGCTCTTGGTGGCGATGTCGTAGTCGCGACTGCCGTACTGCAACCACACACTGTCGACATCACTGAGCGCCCAGCCCAGATGCACGCCGAGGCCGTTGACGTCGTCCTTCATGTTGCCGGCAATATTGGGCCGGGCGTCGGTGGCGGCTTCGTACATCACCCAGTAGGACAACTGACCGAAGTCGCCGTTGACCATGATGGAGGTGCTGTCTCTGCCGTTCTCGGTGTTGTCTTTCCAGTATGCGGCGCCGACTTTGGCCACGCCGAAATCATAGGACACGCCGATGATGGTGGTGTCGATGGTTTCGTTGGCCTTTCTGTACTCGCTGGCGTCGGCAGCTTGAAGCGCGGCATCTGTTGCCGGGGGTTGAACCCCTTCCGTTCGGTCATCGGTATCGACATTACCAGCCTTAGTGTAAGCAGCGGCGTTGTCATCACCATGCAGTGTAATGCCGAAACTCAGCGCTCCGCTGCTGTAGGTGTAGCCGATGCCGTCACGGCGGTCGCCATCGTTGATGCGGCCGTCGCCGCCGTAGAAGTACGACTGGTCATAACCGTTGCCCATGCCGACGGGGGTGCCGTGGTTGCCCATGTACAGA
This sequence comes from Gammaproteobacteria bacterium, assembly GCA_007570945.1. Lineage (GTDB taxonomy): Bacteria > Pseudomonadota > Gammaproteobacteria > Arenicellales > Spongiicolonaceae > Spongiicolonus. The sequence continues at coordinate 14,373 of RKSH01000234.1, forward strand.
GTGCCCCAGTCGCCGCCCAGGTAGATGTACTGGTGGCGGACATCGGTGAGGCCGTCGGTTTTCCAGTCGCGCTCCAGTTTGAAGCCGGCGGTGCCGAAGTTGGTCTCGCGATCGGCGGTGAGGGTGATGCGACTGTCGCTTCTCGTCGAGCCGTCGGTGGTGGTGCCGAGGTCCCAGGTCGGTTTGCGGCCCTGTTCGTCGGTGTCGGTGCGGGTAATGCCCGCCGCAACGCGCCCGGAGATGGTGAAGTCCATCCCCGACATCACATCCGCCTGACTCGCCATCGGCACCGGCAAAACCAGCGCCCCGGCAACGGCGGCTAAAAGGATTTTGGTTTTCATGA
>RKSH01000173.1 GCA_007570945.1 Gammaproteobacteria bacterium
CATCGCATGAACTTTTAATCATGGATTCTTAAGTCAAACGCCCAACCACACCAACACCGCGGACAGCGTCGCCACCGACAACACCGTGCTGCATAAAATGATGGAGGCGGCCTCGGTGGTATAAGTTTGATAGCGCAACGCAGTGACGAACACCAACGAGCCGGTCGGCAACGCGGCTAACACCGTCACCGCCGCGGCCCACCAACTCTCCATCGCAAACACGCCGAACGCCAACCACGCGGTAACGGCCGGCATCAACACCAACTTCAGCGCGCACACCACCGTCACCTCGCGCACGCCGACGACCGGCTTGCCAACCAAGAACAACCCCATCGAGAACAACGCGCACGGGCCGGCCGTCGCCGCCAACAGCGCGGTGAAGTTGCCGAGCGCTTGCGGCACCGGCAGCGCCAACGCCGACCATCCGACGCCCACCGCGGCCGCGGCCAACAACGGTGACCTGGCCAAGCCGGCCAAACTTCGCATCGTCAACGCCAAGCCGCCGACCACTCGGCCGTCGCGCGCGCGCGCCGTCTCCAGCAGCACAATCATCACCGTCATAAACAGCACCGCGGTCAGCAGCGTGCCGATAACCGCGGCTAAGATGCCGCGCTCGCCGAACGCGATTTGTAGAATCGGAATGCCCATGTAGCCGGTGTTGGCGAACACCGCGGCCGCGCCGTTCATGGTCAGCGTCCCCGGCGCGCGGTGGAAGAACAGCCGCGCCACCGTCACCGACAACGCCGCGCACACCGCCGCGCCGCCGAGAAACGACAACGCAAACGGCGCGCGCAACACATCGGCCAGCGGCGTTTGCGCCAACGCGTTGAAGAACAACGCCGGCAAACTGAAGTAATAAACGAAACTGTTCAACGCCTCGGCCGCCCCGCCGCCAAGCAACCCCCCGCGCCCGGCCAAATACCCCGCGGCAATCAACGCAAAGACCGGCAACACGACGGTGAAGATGGCGTCCATGGTGGGCGGGATTTTGTTGCGCGGGAGTTGACGACAACGCGAGCATAACACGGCGGCGTTCGTGACGGTGATGGCGGCGGCGTGATTACCTCGCCGCCGTATTCGTTGGCGTTGAACTAGGTGAAAAACGACGCGCATTCGCTGCAAGCGCTCGGCTATGACCTGGCAGAAATCCGCGACGAGTTCATCGGCGTGCGCGGCAAGGGCGGCGCGCGAGTCGGTTTGTATGAAGCGGACATGACCCAAGCGTACGCCGAAATCTCGCGCGTGCTGAAACCGGCCGGCAAAGCCGCCATCGTCATCGGCGACGCCACCGTCGGCGGGCAAAAAGTGCGCACCACGTAAAACTGCATCGACACCTTCGCCCAACTCGGCTTCAAACTGCAACACCATGTCGATAAACTGATTTACGGTTTATACAATGTCATGCAGCGAGAGGCGATTTTGGTGTTTGAGCGGAGGAAAAATACTCCAAAACAATCCGACCGAGTTCCAAGTCACCATTGTTGCGATTTCTCCGCGTCAAGTTAAAATCCGAATACAACGCCGATAGTCTGAAGATTTATCGACGCGAAGCGGTCATCCTAAAAGGCGACGGAAAAGACATCTCCTCCGGCGCGCGGTGAGTGTCGCGGTTTTGTTGTGCACGGCGGCACCGCCCAGCCGAACACATTGCGGCGTGATTTGTCTATCCCGCCTACCCCTCCAGCCACTCGACCGCCGCCCGCTCGTTTTTCTCGATGGCGATTTCGACCGCTCGTTTAGCGCATTCGAGGAGGCGTTCAACCTCTTTGATTGCGGGAAGTTTTTGCAACGATTCAATCCTGAATGGACGAACTGAACGGCAAGGATTTAATGTAATCCTCCATCAGTCGAAAATCGGGGACTCCATCCGCCCGAGACGGAAGTCTAATTTCGCGGGCCTTTATTCTGGTTTGGCTCGCTTTTCTCCCGTAGTTGTAGCGGAATTGGTCCTCGTTTAATACGGTCACGATAAACATCGCCACTTGGGGAGTCATGTCAAACTTGGGAATTAATTTTTCCACATGGTCGCTGGCGGAAAAATCATACGGCTGATAACTGGTAAACCCCAACACGGCACTGTCAACGACGATAACACCGCCGTTCTCGGTGAAAAAATCATAGTGCCCGGCCACGCCGTTGTTTATCGCTTGGGTCGTGACATATGGGTGCTCCCCATCGCCATACCCCCTGAGCTCGTCCAATTTGGTCGTTTTTGTTCCCTGCACTGAGAACAATTCGGAAATTTTAAATTGTCGCCACGCATCGGTCGAAGGAAGGCGAATTTCATTCGACGCGTGCGGTTTTATGCGAGGCTCAAAATTATCACTCGATAAAAATTTGTACGCGACAAATTTTTTCATCGTGGAGACGAAATTGTCTTTCGTCATTTTTTTGTAGTCGGTCTCAATGAACGCCTCCGCGCACCACTCGTCATGCGCCGAGACTTGCTTCATGACGCTGAACCCGGCGAGGGCTTTGTGATTACGAAAAGCACTCACCCAGTCGCCCCGGATTTTGTTCCACGTGTTGTAGTGGTCGATTCTTCCCTGCGGCTTTCTTTTAACAAAGCCGTCATCTTTGCAGTAAGCAAACCAAGTTTCTTTCTCTTTGGGGTGAGGTTGGTGCGCAGTGAACACCATAAGGCAGGTGACAACACCCACCCCACTATTGTGAAACAGGTCATCCGGAAGAGACAAAACCGCTTCAAGCGTATGCTTTTCCATCAAAATTTTCTTGAGCGCATGCATCTCACCCTTCTGGGCGAGCGCGCACTGCATCGGCAACAAGGCGGCGCAACGCCCATTGGGGCGAAGCATCGACATATTGTTCAGCACGAATTCCATTTCTTTTCTGTCGGATTTGTACGGCGGATTAAGGAAACCCACGGTGGGTTTGTAATCCGATTCGATTTTCATCGTCATGCCGGAATCGAAGCAATCCCCTTGAAAGACATTGCTTTTCCCGTCACCGTGGATGAACATGTTGCTGAAACACAGCGAGGCGATATCAGGCTGGATCTCGATTCCAACGAGACCGCCTTTCTTGATGTCTTTAATTTTTTCCGAATCACGCCCCGCATCATTAATCATCCGCTTCATGCCGGAAATCAAAAAACCGCCGGTGCCGGCGCAGTTGTCATACAGAACGTCATCCTTGCCCACATTAACAAGGCGGACAGACAGGTCCGTTACATGGGGAGGCGTGAGGACGATGCCGAGGCCTCTGTCGCTGTTGGAGTAGCGCAGAAACTCTATGTAGAGTCGCCCCAAAAAGTCGTAGTAATCGTGCGTCTTTTTGAAAGAATTGACTTGCGAATCGATGTCATTGATTAAATTAATCAAAACCCGGCCTTTGCCAAGTTGGCCAGGGACATCCATAAACCCATAAGTGGCCTCTATGCCCTTATAGGTTTCCGTTTGAATGCCGGTTTTCTCCATCGATTCCAGCATGGTGTTCTTAATTCTCTTTAACAACCAAGCCGGAGATTGGGATTTTTCATATGAATTGACGAAAGACGAATCTCTCAGGGCCATTAAAATGGCGCTGATGAGCAAACTTCTGTTCGCCTCCTTGACTTTCAACAAATGCAGTTGCTTGTTCAATTCCTGCGTGAACAGCAACAGTTTGCCGAGGTCTTGATTGAGCAACTTGCCGTGTTCACGGTAGGCCGTCAAGTAATCGCCAAATCGTTGCAGATTTGACTTAAAAAGGTCGCCAGCGTCTTCCGCAACGCCCTCTTTTTTGAACTGAAAGAAATGACTTACCCGAAGGGCTTTTTTGTCGGTCCCGCTGACGGCGATGCTCAGCACATTGAAGTCCTGGGCAAGATGCTTGCTGTAATGCAAAACACCATCAACCGCAAAATTCGCGGGAGAATTTCTGTCGCCGCTTTCATGCTTGGCGATATCGGCCTTGCATTCGACAATGACAAGAAAATCTTGATACTCGTCAAAACTGACGATGAATTCCGGCATGCCACGCCCCCGCCCCCGCTTGGAGGCTTTCGCCAGCAGTTTTTTAATCCGTTTGTCATCGGGAATTTGCTCCCAGTAACGGATTTTCAGGTTTTCGTCTTTGATTGCACGGTCAAGATGAGACCGCACAATTTTCTCAGTGATTCTCTCGTTCATGGCAGGGTTTTCTCTTGCGGTGGGTTCGGTCGGATAGAGCATCGAATATTATCGCCATTAAAAGCAAATCTCAAGAGAATTGCTTGTGCGGAAATTATTCACTAAAAATCATCAGGTTACACGCTCACGCCGCCAAACAACTTAGGTGCACGACAAGTTGAGCGGTAATTTCTCGCATGATTCCAGCAAGACTTCATCCTCCCATCCATGCCGATATATGTATTTGAGCCTGTTCAACGACGAAATTGCCGGGCGAATCCGTATCGCCGCGCCGCTTAAATCCCCCCTTACAACCGCAAAATTCGCGGGTATATTGCGCGGAATTTGGCGGGTGTTGTTTTTTGCAACCGCCTGATTTTTTAACTTCCACCTACGAGGAGGACACGATGAACACCCCATTCAACCAACCGCAAACCGCCACGCCCGGCCAAATACCCGGCGGCGACGAGCGCGAAGACCGGGAGGACGATGGCAAGGATTGCATCCATGGTTTAATCCGCGCCCAACATGGCACGGTAGCCGGCTTTGTAGTCGGGAAACAAAAACCGGTAGCCGTGTTTTTTAATCAGCGTGTTGTCGCATCTCTTGCTGCCGGCGCGGCGGACCGGCGCGGCGGCGGTTGTTTGGCCGGCCGGTATGCGCAATTGAGCGGCCAGCCATTGCTGCACTTCGGCCAGCGGCGCCGGCGCATCGTCCGAGGCCAACCGCGCTGCTGGAGACGAAAAAAAAGTTGGGCGAGGGTGAGGCCGCCAGCACATTGCGCACGCCGTCCACATAAACGGCGCGGTAGTGCGCCTCGTCAAAGCGCGCGGCGGTGGCGGTGTAGAGCACAAAATCGGCGCCGCCCGGCAGCGCGCGCAAACTCTCCGGGTCGCCAAGGTCGGCGCGGATGGAAAAAAACCGTGACGGCAGCGCGGCCGGGTTGCGGCGCACGGCGTACACTTTCCATCCCTGTGCCGCCAATTGCAGGCCGAGCCGGGTGCCGATGTCGCCGCAGCCGGCGATGAGGATTGTTTTTGCCGCGGGCTTCATTCCGCGCGGTCCACCAAATGCACAAAAGAGCCGCTCACCGTCCCGCGCACGCAACCGGCGCCGCCCAAGTCGCGGCCGGCGGCGTCTTCGGCGGTGAACAGCGGCGGGCCGGGCTCGGTGACGGCGACGGCGAAATGAAATTCGTGGCCGCGAAACGCCGCGCCTTTTTTTCCCAGCGCGTGGCCGGCGGCAAGGCGAAGGCGGCGGTAGCCCAGGGTCATTTTTTTTTGCGCAAACGAGGTTTCCACCGGCAGCAGGCTCAGCAAACGATGGGCCTCGCCGCCGGCGTCGGTGAGGGTGCGCCCCAGCGTCATGTAACCGCCGCACTCGCCCACCACCGCGGCCCGGCGGTTTACTGCCGCGTGCATGCCGGCGGTGAAGTTTTGACATTCCGCCAGACGGCCGGCGTGCAACTCCGGATAACCGCCGGGCAAAAACACCGCATCGGCTTTTGCATCCGGCGCCTCGTCGGCCAGTGGCGAGAAGAAAAATATCTCGGCGCCGGCGGCGCGCCAACTGTCCAGCGTCGCCGGGTAGCAAAACGCAAAGGCCTCATCCCGCGCCACCGCGATTCTTCCGCCTAACGGCGGCAGGGTTGACGGCGCATCCACCGTTTTCGCATCCGCGTTCACCGTTTCCGCCGGCGCCGATTCCGCCATGCGCACCACCGCCTCCATGTTGAGACCCGCCTCCACCGCATCGGCGGCGGTGTCCAGGAAATTCTCCAGCGCTTCATGCTCCGCCGCCTGCACCAGGCCCAGGTGGCGGCTTGGCAGATGCAGTTTTTCGTTGCGCGCCAGGCCGCCGAGCGCGGTCACACCGAGTCCGGCGCAGGCTTCCGCCAAAATTCGGTTGTGCGCGGCGCCACCGGTGCGGTTGAAAATCACGCCGCGCACGCGCACCGCCGGGTCGTGGCGCACAAAACCGGCCACCAGCGCCGCCGCCGACTGCGCCATGCCGGCCGCGTCCACCACCAACGCCACCGGCCAGCCGGTGGCACGGGCCAGGCCGGCGGTGCTGCCGCTGCCGCCGGGGCCGCCGTCAAACAAGCCCATCACGCCCTCGGTGATGTTCACCCCGGCGCCGCGCGCTCTAATTAAAGAGGCGACGGTGGCCGGGCGCATCGCCCACGGGTCCAGGTTGTGGCACGGCCGGCCGGCGGCGGCGGCGTGGAACATCGGGTCAATGTAGTCCGGCCCGCACTTGAACGGCGCCGCCGCCACCCCGCGCCGCCGCAGCGCGCGCAACAGCGCCAGGGTGACGGTGGTTTTGCCGCTGCCGGAGGCCGGGGCGGCGATAATGAGTCCGCTCACCCCCGCACCGCCGCCGCCAGCCAGTCCAGTTGTTCGCGCAACCGCACCACCTCGCCCACCACCACCAGCGCCGGCGGCCGTGCATTTTTCGCCGCCGCATCATCGGCGCAACCGGCGAGGTCGGTGATGAGCACCCGCTGGGCGGCGGTGGTGGCGCTGCTGACGATGGCCACCGGCGTGCCGCCGCCGCGGCCGTTGGCGAGCAGCCGGGCGGCGATGCTGTGCATGTGTTTGAGCGCCATAAACAGGACAATCACCGGCACCCGCGCCACGGCGCCCCAGTCCACGTCCTCGGGCACCCGGCCGGCGGCGCTGTGGCCGGTGACAAAAACCACCGCCGCATTGGTGCTGCGGTGGGTGAGGGGAATGCCGGCATATGCCAGCCCGCCGACGCCGCTGGACACCCCCGGCACGATGCGAAACGGCACCCCGGCGCGCGCCAGCGCCAGCGCCTCCTCGCCGCCGCGCCCGAACACAAACGGGTCGCCGCCCTTGAGCCGCAGCACCCGCAAGCCGCGCCGCGCATCCGCGATGAGCCGCCGCGAAATGTCGGCCTGCCGCGCCGACGGCCGGCCGCCGCGCTTGCCGGCAAAAACCAACTCGGCCTTCGGCGAGGCCATGGCCAGCACTTCTTCGGAGATCAGCGCGTCGTAAACCACCACATCAGCCCGCGCCAGACCGTCGGCGGCGTGCAACGTCAGCAGCCCGGCGTCGCCGGGGCCGGCGCCAGCCAGCCACACGGTGCCGGGGGGGAAATCGGCGGGGGTCATGGGCGAAATATAAACGATGGCGGACGGGGAAGTTGCCGCCGGCGCGGCGGGCATGGTATAAACCCGGCCGTCCCCGGTTGCGGGGATTGTGGACCGGTCAAACGGATTTTTTTAACCCACGACTCAGAGGGAGTTGCCATGTTTATTTTTTCATCCGGGGGATTTTCGTTCCCCATAGTTGCAAACGCAAACCGCGCCCTGGCCATCGCCGTCACCATCGCGATGTGCGCGGCGGCGTTCACCTTCACCACTTCCGCGCGCGGAGATTCACCGCCGGCGCTGCTGCTTGCCGAAAATTATGCCGGGGGCGTGGACCTCGGCGAATACTGGGTGAGCGAAAAACTGGACGGCGTGCGCGCGCGGTGGGACGGCGCGAATTTAATCTCGCGCAACGGAAACCGTTTCGCCGCGCCGGCGTGGTTCACCGCAAACTTTCCGGCGGCGCCGCTGGACGGTGAATTGTGGATGGGCCGCGGGCGGTTTGAGCGGACCGTGTCGGTGGTGCGCCGCGCCGCGCCCCACGACGGCTGGCGCGAGGTTAGATTCATGGTCTTTGACATGCCGCGCGCCGGGGGTGATTTCAACGCGCGCCTTGGGCGGATGAAAACCACGGTTGGCGCCGCCGCGCAACGCAACCCGCACATCGCGCTGGTCCAACAATTCACCGTCCGCGACCACCGCGCGCTGGTGGAGCGCATGCGCATCGTCGTGGCGGCCGGCGGCGAGGGACTGATGCTGCACCGCAAAGGCGCGTTCTACCTCAGCGGCCGCAGCCGCGACCTGCTTAAACTGAAACCGTTCGACGACGCCGAGGCCACCGTCATCGCCCACCACCGGGGGCGGGGAAAATTTTCCGAGGTGATGGGCGCGATGACCGTGGAGTTGCCGAACGGCACGCGCTTCCGCATCGGCACCGGCTTCACCAACGCCCAGCGCAAAATCCCGCCGCCACCCGGCGCCGTCGTCACCTTCAAACACCAGGGCTGGACCGGCTCCGGCAAGCCCAGATTCCCGGTGTTCTGGCGCGTGCGGGAGCAGGAATAACGGCGGTCAGCGCGGAGGGCTTTTAGAATCGCCATCCGCCGTGAAAGAGGATGGCGGTAAACCATGCCGCCACCCTCACCGTCACCGACGCCGCGGCGGAGATTCACGGTTAAAAACGGCCGCCAGCCACCGTGACTCCAACCGGCCTCGGCGGCGGCTTGTTCCAATTTGCCGGGGCCGGCGCGGCGGGTGAGGACTTTCATGAATTCGCCGGCAACCGCCTGGTCGAGGAACCATGGGGGTTTTCCGGGTTTTTTTTATTTAAAGTTTTTTGAGGATTTTTTTTGCGGTTTTTGCGGCGCTGTCACGGCGCTGGATGTTGGCCAGGGTCCAGCGGGCGAGTTGTTCGGTGCGCTCGGCGTGGCGGCGAATTTGGCGGAGTTTTTGGATGAGTTTTGCTTTTTTTCGGGGGCTCTTTCCAGAGCCGTCGCGGAGGTCCATGAATTCCTGGAGCAGGCTTTTGAGCAGGAGAATGTCTTGCTGGATGGCGAGGGTTTCCAACGGGGTGACGGTGATTCTCCCCGCGGTTTCGAGGGAGTGCTCGTCCATGTTTTGCTCGAAGTCCTGTCCCGGCTTTGGGACGTCCGGGATGCGCAGTTCTTTTTCGTATTCGTACATGGCGGTTGCGGTTTTTGCGGTGGGGTTCTCCGTTGGGGTTGATAGGCGAGGGGCAATATAGCACAGGGCGGCACCGCTACCCGCGCCCCGCCATGGCCGCGCGGTAGATTGCGTTGGCGCGGGCGCCGGTGAGTTTGGCGGCCACTTGCGCGGCTTTCTTCGGCGGCAGGTGGCGGGCGAGCTCACTGTACACGTCACCGACCTCGGCACTGCCGGGGGCGGGGGCGGCCTGCGGCGCATCGCAACCGGCAACCACCAGCACCGACTCGCCTTTGCGCTGCTCGGCGTCACTGTCCAACAGCGCCGCAAGACCGGCCAAGTCGGCGCAATGCACGGTTTCATGATGCTTGGTCAACTCCCGCGCCAGCGCGGCGCGGCGCGCACCGCCAAACACCGCCGCCAGGTCGGCGGCGGCCGCGGCGATGCGATGCGGCGCCTCGTAAAACACCATGGTCCTGGCCTCGGCGCGCAACTCCCGCAGACGCCGCAAACGCGCCGGCCGGCGCGGCGGCAGGAATCCCTCAAAGCAGAACTTCACCGCCGGCAAACCGCACACCGACAGCGCCGCCGTCAGCGCGCTGGCCCCCGGCAACGGCGACACGCGCAAGCCCAGATTGTGGCAGGCGCGCACCAGCGGATAACCCGGGTCACTAAGCAGCGGCGTGCCGGCGTTGCTGACCAAAGCCACATCGTTGCCGCCCTGCAAAAGCTTAACCACCGCGCGGGTGGCGGCGGCCTCGTTGCGGTTGTGCAGCGGAATTAATTTTGCCGTGATGCCGAAGCGCGACAAAAGTTTGCGCGTGTGGCGGGTGTCCTCGGCGGCGATGAACGCGCAGTCGCCGAGCACCGCAAGCGTGCGCAGGGTGATGTCGTCCAGATTGCCGATGGGCGTGGCGGCCACAAACAGGCAACCGCCCCGGCGTTGATTCTTTTTGCCCGGCGCGCGCGGCACTCGTTATACTCCGGGACAACCGCATGGTTGTCCGATGAAAAAACCCAAGCATACCCGCCTCAACTTCGCACCGCTATGGCCGTGCGCCATGGTTTTTTTTCTCGTTGCCTGCGGCGGCGCGCCGAAGACACCCCCGGTGGCGCCGCCGGTGACGGTGCAGCCGGATGACTCGGCGCGGCAAGCGGTGATTGATGCGGTGCAAAAAGCGCGCGCCGAGGCGGAGGAAAAAGA
>RKSH01000157.1 GCA_007570945.1 Gammaproteobacteria bacterium
CGAGCGGATGATTTCAATGGCGCGCTGCACCAGGTGGTCCACCACGCCGCCGTAGTAGCCGGCGATGCCGCCGATAATCACGCCGAGAATTAAACTGACGCTGATGCCCACCAGGCCGATGGTCAGCGAGACGCGCGCGCCGTAGAGAATGCGCGACAGGACATCGCGCCCGAGGCGGTCGGTGCCGAGCAGAAACACCGTGCCGCCGCGCGCCGCGCAAAACAGGTGCACCCGCGACTCAAACAGCCCCCAAAAATGATACGGGTCGCTGCGGCAGAAAAACCGCAGCCGCTGCACATCATCGGTGTCCGGCGTATACACATGGCGCAGGCGGCGCAGGTCAAGGCGGTAGTCAAAACCATACACAAACGGCCCCACAAACCGCCCCTCGTGAAACAGGTGCAGACTTTGCGGCGGCGCGTAGATGTGGTCGGTGTTGCGGGTGTGCAGGTTGTAGGGCGCCAGCACCTCGGTGACGGCAATGGAGCCGTACATCAGCAGCAGCACCGCGCCCGACACCATGGCCAGCCGGTGGCGCCTCAGTTTCCACCACATCAGCCGCCACTGCGAGGCGAGGTGGTAACGCTCCTGTTCCGGCGACAGTTCTTCTATGGCCTGCGGCTGGAACGGTTTTTTGGAGACGAAATGAGCGGCGGCGGGCTTCATTTGCCGGTTCCCCCCTGCAGGCGGATGCGCGGGTCCAGCGCCGCCAGCAGCAAATCCGACACCAGCACCCCGGCCACGGTGAGGGCGGCGAGGAACATCAGAAAGGAGCCGGCCAAGAACATGTCCTGGCTCTGCAGCGACTCCAGCAGCAGCGGCCCGGTGGTGGGCAGCGACAGCACCACGGCGGTTATCTCGGCGCCGGAAATTAACGTGGGCAGCAGACTGCCGATGTCGGCGATGAAAAAGTTAAGCGCCATGCGCAGCGGGTATTTGCGCACCACTTTGCGCTCGGCCAGGCCCTTGGCGCGCGCCGTCACCACGTACTGCTTCTGCAGTTCATCCAGCAGATTGGCGCGCAGGCGCCGGATCATGCCGGCGGTGCCGGCGGTGCCGATAATCACCACCGGTATCCACAGGTGCTCCAGCACCGACAGCAGTTTGTCCACGCTCCAGGCGGCGTTGATGTACTGCGGGTCCATCAGCCCGCCGATGGAGGTGCCGAAATACACGTTGGCCAGGTGCAGCATCACCAGCGCCAGCAGAAAATTCGGCGTCGCCAGGCCGATGAAACCCAGCAGGCTGAGGCCGTAGTCGCCCCAACTGTACTGGTGGGTCGCCGAATAGACGCCGATGGGAAAGGCCAGCAGCCAGGTGAACAGCGTGGTGGCGAAAGCGATGAGCACGGTCAGCGCCATGCGGTCGCCCACCACCTCGCTCACCGGCAGGCCGTGCTCAAACGAGTAGCCGAAGTCGCCGTGCAGCATGCCCCACACCCAGTGCAGGTATTGCAGATAGAACGGCTTGTCCAGCCCGTACTGCTTGCGCAGGAAGGCAATCTTGCCTTCGTCCACGGTCTCGCCCTGGCTTTGCAGTTCGGCGATGTGGCTCTCCAGATAATCGCCCGGCGGCAGTTGGATGATGACGAACACGATGAAACTGATGACCAGCAGCGTGGGCGCCATGTAGGCGATGCGGCGCAGAATGTAGGCAAGCATCAGCGCGGCCCGCTGAACCAGAACGTATCCGGCCGGTAGACGCCGAAGTAGGATGTGGGCGACCACGCATGTACCCCGTCCTGCGGCACATTGCGCAGCCGGTTGCTCACCACCACCGGTTGCGGCACGCCGCACACGATGCCGATGGTGAAGATTTCGCTGCTGTGAATGTCCAGCATCTCCTCCCAGATTTTCCGCCGCTCGCCGCCATCCGTGGTGTCGCGCCACCGCTGGTTAAGCCGCGCCAGCCGCCGCGCCGGCTCCAGTTCCGGCGGCTGGCCGCGCTGGCCGGCGGTTTCGTAAAACTCGCCCCATTTCGGCCACTGCAACTGCTGCTGGCTGGTGGGGGCAAACTCCGCCGGGCTCATCCCGGCGGTGGCGATGCCGTTGGACACGCCGCTCCACACCGACATCATGGCCTGGCCGGAGAAAACCCGGTTGCGGAACACCTCCCGCGTGGACGGCCGGGTGTACAACTTCACCCCGGCGCGCAGCCAACTGTCGTGCACCAGTTCCAGCACATCGGTTTCCTCGGTGCTCTCGCCGGCCGTCTGCAGCACGATTTCCAGCGGCTTGCCGTCCGGCCGCAGGCGGATGCCGCGCTGGTCGCGCCGGCCTAGGCCCATTTCGTCCAGCAGGCGGTTGGCGCGCCCCAAGTCAAACTCGGCCCAGTTGCGGCGGTGATGGTCGCGGTGCAGCGGGCTCAGCGGCAGCAGCGTGTTGTTGCCTTCCATGACCATGCCGAAATACACCACCTTGTTAATCTCATAGCGGTTCACCGCCAGCGACAGCGCGCGGCGGAAGCGGCGGTCGCGCACCAGTTGGCGCCACACCGGGTCGCCGCTGTTCAGGTTGGGGAACAGCGCCACCTGCGCGCCGAGGATGTTGCGCCACAGGCGGACGCCGTAGTTGTTGCGCTCCTCGCTCTCACGCAGGGCGGTGTAGTTGCCGAGACTGAGGTAGCGCGCTTGCAGGTCCGACTCGCCGGCGCCGGTCTTGGCCGGAATGAGGCGGTTGCTGGCGATGTTAATCACCACGTGGTCAATGTACGGCAGCTGCCGCCCGTCGCGGTCCACCCGGTGGTAGAACGGGTTGCGCTCAAACACAAAACGCTCTGACGGCGGCGGCGTGGTGTTGCGCCACGGCTGCAGCGTCGGCAAATCCGGGTTGCTGAAACGATACGGGCGGTCGCGGCGGTGGTGAAGCCCCTGCCAGTTGCGCGCGCCGGCCTCCTTGACCATTTTCTGCAAAGCCTCACCCTCGGCATAGTCGGCGTGAAACTGCCGCAGGTAATGCCCCGGTTTGTAGATAAACAGCGGCCGCGGCCCGGCCAAAGCCGGCAAAAAAGCCGGATTGGGCGCGGCAAAACGGTAAACCACGGTGAAATCGTCGGGAAATTCCACCCTTGGCGGCCGCCCGTTCACCAACAACTCGCGCGGCGGGCCGAACGGCGACAAATCCGCATTGTTGGCCACATCCTCCCAGTAGTAGCGAAATGCCTCGGCGGTAAACGGGTGGCCGTCCGACCAGCGGTGGTTGCGGCGCAGGTGGAAGGTGAAGACGCGCTCGTTTTCCACGCGAAAACTCTCCACAATGTCCGCCTGCAACCGCAACTGCGGCGTATAGGCCACCAGTCGCGCGTAGCCGTAGACCATCATCATGCGGATGTCCTTGGACTTGCCCATCAGCAGCCGCAACTCACCGCCGTATTCCCCCGGCTCGGCATCCGCCACCGCCGCCGGCGACGGCAAGCGCATGGCCAATGGCGGCAGCGCCCGGCCGTCCAGCAACGGCGATTGCTCCAGTGCAACCACCGTTCCGGCCCCCGCCAGCAGCGCCCCGGCCGCCAGAGTCACCATTTTCAGACTCCGAACCGTCATTTTCACACTCCGCACCATCACGCCGCCTCCGCCACCGGGCATTCCGCGGCCATGCGCACCAAATGCCCGCCGCCCACGTCCACCAGCGCGGTGGCCGAATCCGTGTTCACCGTAAACGGCGCCGGCCAATCCTTTGGCGACGACGCCTGGCCATCGGCAATCGCCGCAAAATCCAGCGGCCGCCCGAGGTCGGCAAACGGCACCGCGCTCAGCAGGGCGCGGGTGTAGGGGTGGCGCGGGTCGTGGAATAGGGCGGCGCGCTCGGCCACCTCCACCAGCCGCCCGCCGCACATCACGGCGATGCGCCCGGCAATGTAGTTCACCACCGCCAAATTGTGCGAGATGAACAGATAAGTCAGTCCAAGTTCCTGCTGCAAGTCCTTGAGCAGGTTCAATATTTGCGCCTGTATGGAAACATCCAGCGCCGACACCGGCTCGTCGCAAATGAGAAAATCCGGCCGCAGGGCGAGGGCGCGGGCGATGCCGATGCGCTGCCGCTGGCCGCCGGAGAAACTGTGCGGGTAGCGGTTCAAAAAACGCGGGTCAAGCCCCACCATTTTCATTAATTCTTTCACCAGCGCCACTTGTTGCGCGCCGCCGCCGCGCCGGTGAATGACCAGCGGCTCGCGGATGATGTCCAAAACCGTCATGCGCGGATTCAGCGAACTGAATGGATCCTGAAACACAAACTGCATTTTTTGCCGCAGTTGCAACAGGCCGGCGTCATCCAATTGGTGCACATTCCGCATCGTCCCGCGGTCGTTGTACAAAACCTCGCCGCGGTCGGGGCGCAAGGCGCGCATTAGGAGTTTGCCAAGGGTGGTTTTGCCGCAGCCGCTCTCGCCCACCAGGCCGAAAGACTCGCCCTGCATGACGGTGAAACTCACATCCTCCACCGCTTGCACCACCCGCGCCGCCGCGTTTTTGCCGAAGCCGCCCTTGCGGATGGTGAACGCGCGGCGCAGATTGCCGACAATTAAATGCGGCTGGGAATTCGCTTGCGCTCCATCGCCGCTCCGAGGCCACGGCTCGCGCCCGGAGAGCAGGGCGCCAAGTTCGTGTTTCACCTCGCGGATGGGCGTCAGCCGCTCGCCGGGCTTCATCTCAAAATGCGGCACCGCCCGCAGCAGCGCGCGCAGGTAGGGGTGTTGCGGACGGTTGAAAATGGCGCCAATCTCGCCGCTCTCCATCACCTCGCCCTGGTACATCACCACCACCTCCTCGGCAAGGTTGGCCACCACGCCCAGGTCGTGGGTGATAATCAAAACCGCCATGTGAAGTTGTTCCTGCAAATCCTTGATAAGTTTCAGAATTTGCGCCTGAATTGTCACATCCAAGGCGGTGGTGGGCTCATCGGCAATCAGCAACGCCGGCCGGCACACCAGCGCCATGGCAATCATCGCCCGCTGGCGCAGGCCGCCGGACAACTCAAACGGGTAGGTTTTCAACGCGCGTTGCGGGTCGGGAAATCCCACCATCCCCAGCATCTCGGCGGTCAGACGCATGCCCTCGGCGCGTTCCACTTGACGGTGCAAAAAAAGCGCCTCGCTCACCTGGCCGCCCACCGTGTGCAGCGGCGACAGTGAAACCATGGGCTCCTGAAAAATCATGGAAATGCGCCCGCCCCGAATCCGCCGCATTTCTTTCCCGCCCGGCGGCAGGGCGGCGATGTCGGTGGCGCCGCCCTCACCCTCGCCGCCGGCCAGCAGAATCCGCCCGCCGGTGATGCGCGCGATGTCCGGCAGAATCCCCATCACCGCCTGCGCCGTCACCGACTTCCCCGACCCCGACTCGCCCACCAACGCGACCGTCGCCCCCGGCCGGATGTCAAATGACACCGCCCGCACCACCGCCAGGTCGCTGTGGTGAATTTTAAAACTAATGCCGAGATTTTCCACCCGGAGCAGCGGCTGCATGGCACCTCCCGCGTCATTGCCCGGCGGGGAGTATAGCGGTTTAAGCGGCTTGGCATTTGTGTGTGAAAAGAAGTGAACTTTCTTTGCCTTCTCCGCCGTGTGTGCTACAATGTCGCCACTTCAAACTTTACCGGAGGATTCTCACCATGAGACCCAATCCCCCCCCCCCCCCCCCCCCTCTTT
>RKSH01000238.1 GCA_007570945.1 Gammaproteobacteria bacterium
GGGGCGAGGGCGGGGCGCGTGCGGTCAGTCGTCGTCTTTTTTGCTCCACTTGCGCGCCAGGCGGAGTTTGATGTTGATGAGTTTCAGCAGCAGGTAGGTGGTGATGATGTTAATCAGCCCGACGGTGATAATCATCAGGAAA
This sequence comes from Gammaproteobacteria bacterium, assembly GCA_007570945.1. GTDB lineage: Bacteria > Pseudomonadota > Gammaproteobacteria > Arenicellales > Spongiicolonaceae > Spongiicolonus. The sequence continues at coordinate 143 of RKSH01000238.1, forward strand.
ATGAACTGCAGCGCAATGTTGCCCTCCACCTCCAGTTTGCCAAGTTGCGCCGCCAGCACCGTGCACACCGCGGTGCACACCACGGCAAGCCACCGGGTGTTGCCGATGTTGCCGAGCAGGCTGGCCCGTTGGTGGTCGCCATCGTGCTCGGCAAGGACTCTTAAGATTTCCAGTACGCGGGTTTTTTTCTCCACGTAGTTTTCCAGCATGATGCACAGCGTCACGCCGAGAAAGCCGATGAGGCAGACGATGGTCGCCACCACGCTGAGCATCTGGCGGTCGTAGTACCAGGCGGCAAGCCAAATCGCGCCGCCCGCCGCCAGCACGCGCAGAAAATCAAACAGCCCACCGCGGATGAATTTCATGACATTCGCCATCATTGTCACCCCCCGATGCCCATGCACAGGTATTTTACTTCCAGAAACTCGTCCAAGCCGAGCCGCGAGCCTTCGCGGCCGATGCCGGATTCCTTGACCCCGCCGAAAGGCGCGACCTCGGTGGAGATGATGCCGGTGTTGATGCCGACGATGCCGGATTCCAACCCTTCGGCGACGCGCCACACCCGCCCCAGGTCGCGGCTGTAAAAGTACGCGGCGAGGCCGAACGGCGTATCGTTGGCCATCGCCAGCGCCTCGCCCTCGTCGCGGAAGCGAAACAGCGGCGCCACCGGCCCGAACGTCTCCTCGCCGGCGATTTTCATGTCGCTGGTGACGCCGCCCAGCACCGTCGGCTGGTAGAAAGTGCCGCCCAGTTCATGGCGCGCGCCGCCGGTCAGCAGAGTGGCGCCGCGCCCGGTGGCGTCGGCGACGTGCTCCTCCACTTTGGCCAATGCCGCCTCGTCAATCAGCGGCCCCTGGGCGACGCCGGCGGTGAAGCCGTCGCCGACTGTGAGCGCGGCGGCGCGCTCGGCGAGGGCGGCGGCGAATTTCTCATACACCCCGTCCTGCACATAAATGCGGTTGGCGCACACGCAGGTCTGGCCGGTGTTGCGGAACTTGCACAGCATGGCGCCGTCCACCGCGGCCTCCAAATCGGCGTCGTCAAAAACAATGAACGGCGCGTTGCCGCCCAGTTCCAGCGACAGTTTTTTCACGTTGCCGGCGCACCGCGCCATCAATTCCTTGCCCACCTCGGTGCTGCCGGTGAAAGTGAGTTTGCGCACCGTGCCGTCCGTCGCCAGCGCGCCGCCCACCTCGCGCCCGCCGCCGGTGAGCACGTTGAAAACGCCGCCCGGCACCCCGGCGCGCTCGGCCAAAACCGCCAGGGCCAGGGCCGACAGCGGCGTCTGGCTGGCCGGCTTGACCACCATGGTGCAACCGGCGGCCAGGGCCGGGGCGGCCTTGCGGGTAATCATCGCCGCCGGAAAATTCCACGGCGTGATGGCGGCGGTGACGCCCACCGGCTGGCGCAGAACCACGATGCGCTTGTCCGGCTGGTGCGGCGGGATGGTCTCGCCGTAGACGCGCTTGCCTTCCTCGGCGAACCACTCAAGGAACGAGGCGGCGTAGGCGATCTCGCCTTTGGCCTCGGCCAGGGGCTTGCCCTGCTCGGCGGTCATCAGCGCGGCGAGGTCGTCCTGGTTTTCCCGCATCAAGTTGAACCAGCGGCGCAGAATACCGGCGCGATGGGCGGCGGTCTGCCCGCGCCAGGCCGGCAATGCGGCGGCGGCGGCGGCGGTTGCGCCGGCCACATCGGCGGCGGCCATGCGGGGAACGCTGCATAACACGGCGCCGTCGGCGGGATTGGTGACGTCGACCGTCGCGCCGCTGGCTGCACCGCGCCAGTCGCCGCCCACGTAACATTGCCGTTGCAAAAGGGTGGTGTCTTTGAGTTGCATAATGGTGACTCCGGGTTGCAAAACGGTGGTTCAGGCGGCGAAAGCGGCGAGGCTGGTCTGCGCGCGGCCGAGGATAAGGGCGTGAATGTCGGCGGTGCCCTCGTAGGTGTTGACCGCCTCCAGATTAAGCATGTGGCGGATGACATGAAACTCGTCGGCGACGCCGTTGGCGCCGTGCATGTCGCGTGCCGCGCGGGCAATGGCCAGCGCCTTGCCGCAGTTGTTGCGTTTCAGCAACGAGACGGCTTCGGGCGCGGCGGCGCCGTCGTCAAACAGCCTTGATAAGCGCAGCGCGGCGTGCAGGCCGAGGGTGATTTCGGTTTGCATGTCGGCCAGTTTTTTCTGCACCAACTGCGCCGCGGCCAGCGGGCGGCCGAATTGTCTACGCTCGAGCACGTAGTTGCGCGCCGCATGCCAGCAGAACTCGGCCGCGCCCATGGCGCCCCAGCAAATGCCGAGCCGCGCGCGGTTCAGGCACGACAGCGGCGCCTTAATGCCGGCATCCGCGGTGCCGGGGAGTTTGTTGGCCGCTGGCACCCTCACCCGGTCCATGAGGATTTGCCCGGTGCTGGAGGCGCGCAACGAAAACTTGCCGGGCATGGGCGGCGTGCTGAGGCCGGGCATGCCGCGCTCCAGAATGAAGCCGGTGATTTTGCCGCGCAATTTGGCCCACACCACGAACACGTCGGCGATGGGCGCGTTGGTGATCCAGGTTTTTGCGCCGCTGAGCGCGTAACCCTCGCCCTCGCCGCCGGGCAGCGGCTCGGCGCGCGCGGCCATGCCGGCGGCGTCGGAACCGTGGTCGGGCTCGGTGAGGCCGAAGCAGCCGGCCAACTCGCCGGCCGCCAGACGCGGCAGAAACTTTTCGCGCTGCGCGTCGCTGCCGTAGGCGTGGATGGGGAACATCACCAAACTGGACTGCACGCTGAGCGCCGAGCGGTAGCCGCTGTCCACGCGCTCCACCTCGCGGGCGATGAGGCCATAACCGACGTGGCCCAATCCGGCGCAGCCGTGGCCGTGCAACGTGCAGCCGAGGAATCCCAGTTGGCCCATCTCGCGCAGGATGTCGCGGTCAAATTTTTGTTCACGGTTGGCGGCGACAATTCGCGGCTGCAGACTTTCGCGGCAGTACCTCGCCGCGCTGTCGCGGACCATGCGCTCCTCCGCGGACAGCAGAGGTTCGAGGAGGAGCGGGTCCCGCCAGTCAAAAGCCGCCTTGGCGCGCGTCATGCGGATTTCTGGCGGCGCAGTTTGCGGTAGTTTTTAATCTCGCCGGATTCAACGCGCGCGAAGTACGACTTCAACTCGCGCTTGACGATGGGGGCGAGAAAATAAATGCCGAGAATATTCGGGATGCACATGAGGAAAATCATGGCGTCCGAAAAATCCAGCACCGATGACAGCGGAATGGTGCAGCCGACAACCACGAACAGGCAGAAAATCACCTTGAACACCACGTCCGAGTTGCGCGACTCGCCGAACATGTAGGTCCAGCCTTTGAGTCCGTAGTAGGCCCACGAGATCATGGTGGAAAAGGCGAACAGCACCACGGCGAAAGCCAGCGGCGTCGGGAACCAAGCCACGGTGCGCGCCATGGCCTCCGAGGTCAGTTGCACGCCGGCCAACTGGGCGACGCCGGGGTCGCCGTAGACGGTGGTCAGAATAACCAGCGCGGTGATGGTGCAGATGACCACGGTGTCGATGAACGGCTCCAGCAGCGACACCAGCCCCTCGGTGACCGGCTCCTTGGTGCGCACCGCCGAGTGGGCGATGGCCGCCGAGCCGAGGCCGGCCTCGTTGGAAAAGGCGGCGCGCTGAAAGCCGAGAATCAGGACGCCGATAAAACCGCCGGCAACGCCGCCGGGAGTGAACGCGCCGACGAAGATGGCGGCGACGGCGGCCGGAATTTTGTCGATGTTCACCGCCAGCACGATGAGCGCGCCGAGCACGTACAACACCGCCATGAGCGGCACCACCTTTTCGGTGACCCGGGCGATGCTTTTGATGCCGCCGATAATCACCACGCCCACCACCACGGCCAACAGCAGCCCGAACAGCCAGCCTTTGTCGGCGAAGAAACTGTCGCCGCCGCCGGTCACGTTGACGAACTGTGCATAGGCCTGGTTGGCCTGGAACATGTTGCCGGCGCCGAGGCAGCCAAACACCACCGACACCGCAAACAGCATCGCCAGCGCGCGCCCCAGGCCGGGCTTGTTCAACTCGGCGAGGCCCTTTTTCAGCGCGTACATGGGCCCGCCGCTGACCGAGCCGTCGGGGTTTTCGTTGCGGTATTTGACGCCCAATGTGCATTCCACGAACTTGGTCGCCATGCCCAGGAGGCCGGCGACAATCATCCAGAACACCGCGCCCGGTCCGCCGAGCACAATCAGCACCGGCACCGCGCCGATGTTGCCGACGCCGACGGTGCCGGACAGCGCCGTGGCCAGCGCCTGAAAATGCGAAACCTCGCCGGCGTCGTTGGGGTCGGAATAATCGCCGCGCACCAGCCGCAGGCCCTGCGCAAAACCGCGCAGGTTGATGAAGCCGAAATACACCGTGCAGAAAATCGCGCCAATCACCAGCCAGGCGACCACCAACTTAACCTGCGCGCCGAAGAACGGCACTTCGTAAAACACCGCGTTGTATAAAACCCGGTTAATCGGCGTCATCACCAGGTCCACCGCCGCGTCAATGCCGGTTTTACGCGGCGGCGCCTCGGCCTCCCCTGGCGGCTGGATGCCGGACACCCAGTCGCGGTAGCCGAGATGGTCGGGGCGTTCAATGCCCTTAATCCACGCCTGCGTTTCGCTCAGCGCGCGCTCATCCTGCGCCGCGGCCGGGATGGCGGTGAGGGTGAGGGTGAGGGCGGCGGCGAGGGGAATGCCGGCAACGCGCATGATGCGGCGAATGTTCATGGGAAACCTCTCTCTGCTGTTTTTTGTTTTACGGCACCACGGTGACCGGCACCGGCGCCACTTGCAACAGGCCGCCGGTCAGGCTGCCGAACAGCAAGCCGCCGATGTGCGACTCGCCGCGGCGGCCGACCACAATCTGCGCCACATGTTCATCCTCGGCGATTTGCGCCAGCGCCACCACCGGTTTGCCGTGGCGCACCATGCCGCGCGCCTCCACGCCGCGCTTTTCAAGTTTCGCCAGCAGCGGATCAATCACCCCGGCCTGCGCGCGCGCCAACTCCTCCTCGCGCCGCTGATGGCGCGCCTCATTCTCTTCCGCCGTGTTAAAGGTGAACGGCGACCACTCAATAATGTACGCCACCAGCAACGAAGCGCCGGTCTCCCGGCACATCTCCGCGGCAAAATCCATGGCGCGCGAACTGCTGTCGCTGCCGTCGACGCCGATTAAAATATTGTTGCTCATAACGGGGGCACCTCGGTTAATTTCCGCCAGTATGCGCCCTTCGCCCGGCCGCCGTCAAGCGGCATTCCGCCGCTCCATGCACCGTTCCCAGGTCAGCATCGCCCGTTTGCGCTCCGCGCCCCAGCGGTAATTGCCCACCACGCCGGTGCTGCGGATGACGCGGTGGCAGGGGATGACCCAGGCCACCGGATTGCCGGCGACGACGGTGGCGGCGGCGCGGGCGGCGGTGGGGCGGCCGATGGCGGCGGCGACCCCGGCGTAGGT
>RKSH01000217.1 GCA_007570945.1 Gammaproteobacteria bacterium
CGGTTGACTTAAGACCGAGAAGTTGTCGTGTTTTTTCTTGACGCGGTTTATAAACTTCCATGCAGAACTTGAACACACCCGCTCCTTTCACCTTATGCAGCACGCCCCCCAGGCAGAAAACTCCCCACTTTTTTCGAGGCACAAACAATCGCGCATAAAAAATGCCAAAAAGCAGACTTCTCACCGCCTTGGACTTTTCGCCCGGAATTTCATTCAGGTCATTAATCCGGTCAGGGTTCGGAACAAGGGCCAGAACCTGCTCATATTCCTGACGCGGAGATGCCAACAGCGCCTGCAGGGGGCATGGACTCGAATTCCTGACGCAGACGTTCCAGCTGTTCCAGCCTACGCAGAGACTTATCATTTTTCCCGCGGGACATTCTTACCCCCTCACCAATGCACCAAATCCCCGACCTTAATCCCCCAAATTCTCGCGTTGCCCGCCTTGATTTCCAGAATCGCGCTCACCGGGCCGTCGGATGGGATGAGGGTGGTGTCGCCGGGGACGGCGGCGCGGTGGATTTTTGTGATGCGGTTGTCGGCGTCGATGAACAGGATGTCCAGCGGAATGCGGGTGTTTTTCATCCAGATGCCGGCCTCCTGCGGTTTGGCGTAGACAAACAGCATGCCGTCGGCGCCGATTTCGCGGCGGAACATCAGGCCCTGCCTCTGCGCGGCCTGGGTGCGGGCCACTTCCACGGTGAGTTCATGCGCGCCGCTGGCGGTGGTGACGGTGATGGTTTGCCGTTCCGTTTCCGGCGCGGGCGACGGGGTCGGCGGCGGCAGGGTCTGGTGAAAAGCGGACGCCGGCGCCGCCGCCAACGCAAGCAGCAAACCAAAAACGGCGGCGGGGGCGCGCATGTTCATCGGCGGCGGCCGCCGTGGGTGAAGGCGCGGGTGAGGCTGCCGCTTTGCAGCGCCTCCATGTCAAACACCTGCGAGCGCGGTTTCTGAAACAGTTTGACGCCGCGCTTTTTGAACAGCGGCGCCAGCGCCATGCCGGCGACGAAACCGCCGATGTGGGCGAAGTAGGCGATGCCGCCGGATGCGCCAACGGCGTCCGGGGCGGCGAGAAACTGGCCCGCAATCCACACGCCGAGCACGATAAAGGCCGGCACGTTAATGATGCGGATGAAAAAAATAATCCAGGCGAACACCCGGACATTGGCGCGCGGGTGCAACACCAGATAGGCGCCGAGCACGCCGGCGATGCCGCCGCTGGCGCCCACCAGCGGGATGCGCGATGCCGGGTCCACCCAAGCCTGGGTCAGCGCGGCGGCCAGTCCGCACAGTAGGTAGAAGACCAGAAAGCGGCCGTGGCCCATGGAGTCCTCCACATTGTCGCCAAAGATCCACAGGTACAGCATGTTGCCGGCCAGGTGAAGCCAGCCGCCGTGCAGGAACATGGAGGTGAACACGCTGAGCCACGCCGGCACCAGCGCAATCTCCGGCGGCAGCGACACTTCGCCGAACAGCACCGCCGGAATGGCGCCAAAGGCCAGCACCGCCGCCTGCGCCTCAGACGGCGGCAGCGACGTCTGCCACACAAACACCGCGATGCACACCGCCATCAGCAGCCACACCACCAGCGGCCGGGCGCCGGCCGGGTTGTCGTCGTAGAGCGGGAGGAAGAACATTTAACCCGGCGGCGCCGTTGTCGACGGCGGACCCGCCGTTTTTAACGGTCGCACCGTCATGTTTGACGTCGACACCGTCATGTTGAACGGTGAACCCGGCACCGCGCCCATCTCAGAAAGGAATGTCGTCGTCAAAGTCGGCGCGGCCGCGGTCCTGGCCCGCGGGAGCGCGGTTGCCGGCATCATCCGCCGGGCGGCCGGCGGGGGAGGCGCGGTCTTGGTTGTAGTCGTCGCGTTCGCGCGGCGGACCAGGGCTGCGGCCCTGGCTACCACCGCTACCGAGCAGCAACATGTGCTGGGCGACGATTTCGGTGGTGTAGCGGTCCTGCCCGGTTTCACGGTCCTGCCACTTGCGGGTTTGCAGTCGCCCCTCCACGTAGATTTGCGAACCTTTTCTCGCATATTCCGACATCACCTCGGCAATGCGCCCGAAAAAAACCACGCGATGCCACTCGGTGTTTTCCTTGCGCTCCTGGGTTTGTCGGTCCACCCACTGGTGGGTGGTGGCGATGGCAACTTGGGAGACGGCGCCGCCATTGGGTGAATGCCTGGTTTCCGGATCACGGCCCAAGTGTCCGATTAATTGCACTTTATTTAAGCCACGACTCATGATTTTATCCTCCGATAAATTAAAATGTTGGAATGGGAAAGCACACTGTCCGCGCCGTCCACGCGCCCCGTGCAATCCACGCGTTCCGCGCGCACAAAAACGCCTGAGAATTTTCTTCCCGGTGGGGAAAAAGCGGTTCTGTTTTCATCACGATTTTTCATGAAAGCATGCCAGTCCGCGCAACTGTGCCACATCAAACCGCGCGGGGTCAACCCGCAACCAGGCCTGTTTTTCCTTCTCCAGCAACGTCACCTCCACCACGCCGCTAAGGGCGGCAAGGCGGCGGGCGGTGGCGCGGCTGTCGGCGGAATCCACGGCCAGCACCAGGGTGCGGTGGGCGCTTTCCGCGGCGGCGCGGGCGCTCAGTATAGCGAATACGGCGGCCGGCGCGGCGCAAAACAAAAACACCGGGGCGGCGGAAAAACCGCCGGCCAGCCAGCCGCCGGCCAGGCCGCCGCAGAACACGCCAAGAAATTGCGCGCTGTAGTAGACACCGAGAGCGGCGCCCTTGTCGGCGGCCCCGGCGCGGCGCGAAACCTCGGCCGGCAGCGCCGCTTCCAGGGCGTTGAAACCGCAGAAAAAAAGCCACGCGCCGAAAACCAAAATCCACCCGCTCTGCAGCCCGGCGTACAGCGCGCCTTGCGACAAGACCAGCAGCAGCGCCGATAACACCACCGCCCGCCGCTGGCCGCCGGGCCGCGCCGTGTGCCGCACCAGCAACGCCATCACCGGCAGCGAGGCCGCCAGCACCGGGATGTACACTTTCCAGTGCTGCGCCGGCGGCAGGAGCAAATTCTCCAGCAGCGCGCCCGGCAGCACCACGAACAGGGCGGTGAGGGCGAGGTGCGAGGTGAAAATGCCGAAGTTCAGGCGCATCAAGGCGGCGTCGGTGAGGGATTTTCTAAGGCCGGCGGAAGTCACATTGGGCGCCGCGCCGGCGCCGCGCAACGGCTCGGCGATGCACTGCAAAAGAACCATGGCCGCAACGCCCAGCGCCGCCGCCAGCCAGAACATGCCGCGCACCCCGACCCAGCCGTCCAGCGCCGGGCCCAGCACCAGCGACAGCATGAACACGCCGCCGATGCTGACGCCAATCACGGCCATGGCCTTGGCGCGCTGGCGGTCGCGGGTGAGGTCGGCGGTGAGGGCCAGCACCGCCGAGGCGATGGCGCCGCCGCCTTGCAACGCGCGCCCGGCAATCATCACGGCGATGGAGTCGGCCAGCGCGGCGACCACGCTGCCGGCAATGAAGCAGGCGAGGCCGGCGTGAATCACCGTCTTGCGCGGAAAACGGTCGGACAAGACGCCGAAGGGAATCTGCAAAAGCGCCTGCGTCAACCCGTACACCCCCAGCGCCAGCCCGGCGCTCAGCGCGGTGGCCCCGCGCAACTCGCCGGCGTACAGCACCAACACCGGCAGCACCACGAACAGCCCGAACATGCGCAGCGCAAACACCGCCGCCAGGGTGGAAACGGCGCGGCGCTCCACAGCGGTCATGGGCGCGGAGGGGGTTTTGTTCATTTGCGGCGGCGGCGAATGGCGGGTCACGGTCGGGCTTTGCCGCCGCCGGGGTAGGGCAGGATGTCGCGGTCTTCGGTTTCACGGTAGCCGAGGTGGCCGCGGTGGTACTGCTCTGATGCGTCAACCGGCGGAGCGTAGTCCCATGCCGTGTGCCGGCCGCGGCCAAGCGCGCGGCGGGTGAGAGTGCGGCGGCGCTGGCTCAGCAGGATGCGCGCGGTAAGCTCGTCGAAGTTCCAGCGGCGGCGGACTTCGGCCTCAAACGCCGCGCGCACTTTGGCATGCCCGGCATCGGCGGCGAGGTCGTTTAACTCGCGGGGGTCGTCCCCCAAATGAAACAACTGCGGCGGGTCGGCGTCGCAGTGGGTGTACTTAAACGGGCCGCGGCGCACCATGACGTACGGCGCCGGCGTCGCCTCGCCCAGGTATTCGCTGACGGCGACGTCGTCCCAGTTGCGCTCCCCACCCTCCAGCAGCCCGGCCAGGCTGCGGCCGGCGATGGGCTCAATGAAATCCCGATGCGGGTCGCCGCCGCCCAGTTCCACCAACGTCGGCATCAAGTCCAACAGCGAAACATTGCGGCCCACGCGGCGCGGCGCAAACCGCCGGGGGAAAGAAATCACCAGCGGCACATGAATGCTGCCCTCGTAAAAACTCATTTTGTACCACAGCCCGCGCTCGCCCAGCATGTCGCCGTGGTCGGAGGTGAATAGCAGCACGGTGTTGTCCAGCAGACCAGTGTCGGCCAGGGCGGCGGTCAGTTTGCCGATTTGGTCGTCCATGAAACCAATGCCGCCGTAGTAGGCGTGGCGGGCGTTGCGGATTTTTTCGTCGTCCATCGGGTACTCGCCGCGGTCGTAGTTGTGGAACAGGCGGCGGCTGTGGGGGTCGCGCTCGGCGGGCGGAATCCACGGCACCGCCGGCAGGTCAATGTCCTCATGGCGGTAACGGTCCCAGTACTCGCGGGTGGTCACGTACGGGTCGTGCGGGTGGGTCATGGAATGCAGCAGGAAAAACGGCGGCCGGTTTTTGCCCTGCCGCGCCCACTGGTAGATGCGGCGCAAACTCTGGTGGGTGCCCTCCTCGTCGAAATCCAGCGCCAGACTGTGCGCCACCAGGCCGCCGGAGGCGGCGATTTTCATGGTGTGAAACCATTCATGAACGCGCCCAGGCTCGTCCCAGGTCGCGGTCCAACTGAAATCCGACGGGCACACGTCGGTGGTCAGGCGCTCCTCAAAACCGTGCTGCTGGTCGGCGCCCACAAAATGCATTTTGCCGCTGAGGCATGTGCTGTAGCCGGCGAGGCGCAGGTAGTGGGCGACGGTGGGAATCTCGGACGGAAACTCGGCGGCGTTGTCCCAGGCGCCGATGGTGGAGCCCAACTGCCCGCTCAGCATGGAAAACCGCGACGGCGCGCACAGCGGAAAGCCGGCGTAGCAATTGTCAAACACCACCCCGCGCGCGGCCATGGCGTCCACATGCGGCGTCTTGACCACCGCATGGCCGTACACCGGCAACACCCGGGAGGCCAGTTGGTCGGCCATGAACATGACGATGTTGGGCGGCGCGGTCACGGGGTTCGGCGGATGCTACCAGAAAAATGCCGCATGGCGGCCGGGAAATGGTGGTTGGGAGTCTGGAAGTGGCGGTTGAGACTCCAAAAATGCCGGGTGCGACTCTGGAAATGCACGGTTAATGTACGTTTCTGTTCAACGGCGCCAGTGCGTTGCAGATGTCTTGGCGGCGGATGATGCCGAGGACTTTGCCGCCGGCGACGACCACCAGGGGGGTGTCATGGTCGCGCAACAGGCCGGTGAGCTCTCGCATGGGGAGGTGCGGGGCGACCACGGCCGGGGTTGTTTGCAAACCCTCACCGCCGCCGGAATTTTCCAGTGCACCGCCAGCATCAACTTTCAGGCGGCAGCCGGGGTACAAAATACGCGCGCCGTTTTCCAGCGGCAATTTTTCCAGCGGCAGCATAAGTGATTTTGCCCTCAGGACATTCAGCGGGTTGATGTGGGCGACAAAGCGCGCGATGTATTCGGTCGCCGGCTGCAGCACAATTTCCTCCGGCCGGCCGAACTGCACAATACGCCCGGCCTGCATGATGGCGATGCGGTTGCCCAGCGTCAGCGCCTCGTCCAAATCGTGGCTGACAAATAGCACCGTTTTGTGCACACTTTTTTGCAGCGCCAGCAATTCGCTCTGCAATTCCTGCCGAATCAGCGGATCCAGGGCCGAGAACGGCTCGTCCATCAGCAAAATGTTGGCGTCGGTTGCAAAAGCCCGCGCCAGGCCCACCCGCTGCTGCATGCCGCCGGACAACTGGTCGGGGTAGCAGTCCTCCCACTCGGCCAGTTGCACCATGGCCAGTTTTTCGCGCGCCGTCTGCAAACATTTTTCGCGCGGCAGGCCTTTGAGTTGCAGCCCGAATGCGGCGTTCTGGGCGACGGTGAGCCACGGCATCAGCGACGCCTGCTGAAACACCGTGGCCAGCCGGTTCATGCGCATGCGCCGCAGGGTGGACTCGCTGCAACTGGCGATGTTGACCCGGTCCTCACCCTCACCCACCCAAACGCGGCCGCGGGTCACCCGGTTGAGACGGTTGACGGCGCGCAACACGGTGGACTTGCCGGAACCGGACAGGCCCATCAGGACGCAGATGTCGCCCTTGCCGACGCTGAAGTTGACGTCGCGGGCGCCGATGATGGCGCCGGTCCTGGCGCGAATCTCCCCGTTGGCGGCGCCGCCGTCCAGCATGGAAAGCAGTTCGCTCTTCGGGCGGCCGCCGAAGGCGATGTCCACGTTTTCAAAATGAATCACGGCCGTTTGCGGGCGGCGCGCTTTTTGCACAGCCGGTCAAGAATGATGGCCAGCAGCACGATGGACAGCCCGGCCTCAAAGCCCTTGGCCACGTCCACGGTGTTGAGGGCGCGCACCACCGGCACGCCGAGGCCGTCGGTGCCCACCAGCGCGGCGATGACCACCATGGACAGGGACAGCATGATGCACTGCGTCATGCCGGCCATGACGCTGGGAATGGCGTGCGGAATCTCGACCCGCCGCAGCAGTTGCCAGCGGGTGGCGCCGTACGATTGGCCCACCTCAACCAGCGGCCGCGGCACGTTACTGACGCCGAGGTAGGTCAGGCGAATGACCGCCGGAATGGCGAAGATGACGGTGGAAATCAGGCCCGGCACCACGCCCAGCCCGAACAGCGTCAGCGTGGGAATCAGGTACACGAATGTGGGCAGGGTCTGCATCAGGTCCAGCACCGGGCGCAACGCGCCGTACACCGCCGGCCGGTGCGCGCACAAAATGCCGAGGGGCACGCCCATCAGCATGCACAGCACGGTGGCCCACAGGATGACCGCCAAAGTCCACATGGTCTCCTCCCAGTAGCCTTGGTTGAGCACCAGAATGGCCGCGGCCATGCAGAACACCGCCAGTTTCCATGAACGCTGGAACAAAAACGCGGCGGCGGTGACGGCGGCGGCGGTGACCAACGGCGGCACCCACAACAGCCCCGCCACCGACAACTCAATCAGCCCGGCGAGGCCCTCCGAGAACAAGTCAAACAGGGTTTCCAGGCGGACCCGCAGCCATTCAAAAAAAGTTTCAATATAGGGGCCAATCGGCAACTTGTTGTCGGTCAGCCAGGAAGTCAGGGCATTCACCGGTGCATCCTCCCATGGAGTTGGTTGTGCGGAATTGACGGCGCGGCGTGGCGGCCGACCGGGTCAATGCTACCAGAAAAAAAGGGCTTCCCGCCATGACGGAAAGCCCCGCAAACACATCACCGCGCGCGGACGGTTACAAACCGTATTTTTTCGCCACCGCCGATGCGCCGGATTTGCCGTCGATGGTTTTGACTCCCCGCAGCCATCGTTTCACCGTGCGGGAGTTGGATTTCATCCAGGCCCGGGCGGCGTCGCGCGGTTCTTTGTTGTCGTTCAGGATGGCGCCCATGATTTCGTTTTCCATGGCCAGGGTGAACTTCAGGTTGGCCAGCAGTTTGCCGACGTTCGGGCACTCGCCGCCGTAGTTCGGCCAAGTGTTGGTGAACACCGTGGCGCCGCCGAGATTGGGCCCGAAAAAGTCGTCACCGCCCTCCAGATACGCCATGTCGTAGTTGGCGTTCATGGGATGCGGTTCCCAGCCGAGAAACACAATCCACCGGTTGCGCCGGGTGGCGCGCCCGACCTGGGTCAGCATGCCGGCCTCGCTGGACTCCACCAGTTTGAAATCCTTCAACCCGAAAGCGTTTTTGTCGATCATGTCCTGGATCAAACGGTTGCCATCGTTGCCGGGCTCAATGCCGTAGATTTTGCCGTCGAACTTGTCGGCGTGTTTGGCGATGTCGGCGAAATTTTTAACCCCGGCATCATGTGCGTACTGCGGCACCGCCAGGGTGTATTTGGCGCCTTCCAGATTCGGCTTCGGCAAAGTTTCCACGGTGCCGGCCTCACGGTAGGGGGCGATGTCGCCCTCCATGGTCGGCATCCAGTTGCCGAGGAACACGTCAATGTCCTTGCTGGCCAGCGATGCGTAGGTCACCGGCACCGAAAGCAGTTTGGTGTCGGTGCGGTAGCCGAGCCCCTCCAGAATCAGTGTGGTCAGCGCGGTGGTCGCGGTGATGTCGGTCCACCCGACATCGGAAAACCGCACCGTGCCGCAATGCTGCCCGGCCGATGCGCCGTGAACGCCGCCGAACATCACCGTCGCCACAACAGCCACGGCGCGCAAGGTGGAACGAGTGAAAGTGTGTGTGCGCATGAGTGCACCTCGCCATGTGGTGAAAAGGAATGCAATCTTGGCAGAAGATTGCGGCCTGCGCAATTTCACCAGCCCATCCGGTCGCGCCAGCGGTGGAATGAAACCGCCGGCGCAAGAAACCACGGCCTGCCGGCATACCAGAACCGGGCCGGAAACGGCAGGCCGTCCAGCGCGGTTTCGCCTTCCCGCAGGCCGAGAATTTTCTGGCCGGTGCGCATGCCGAAGTAACTCGCCAGCGACACCCCGGAACCGCAGTAGCCCATGGCGTAATGCACGCCGCCGCGCCGGCCGCAATGGGGCAGGGCGTCAAAGGTGAAGGCCACGGTGCCGCCCCAGCAGTGGGTGACGCGCACATCCTTCAGTTGCGGAAAAATTCTGGTCATCGCCTCAAACAGCCGCGGCGCGCTGGCCATGGGCGCGCTTTCTTTCAACAGTACCCGGCCGCCGAACAGCAGCCGCCGTCCGTCCGGCGAGGCGCGGTAGTAGTAAACCAACTTGCGCGTGTCGGTGACGACGCGGCCGGTGGGCAGCAGTTCTTTGATGCGCGCGGCGTCCAACTCTTCGGTGGCGATGATGTAGGTGCCCACCGGAATGACGCGCCGCCGCAGCCATGGCACAACCCGGCCGGTGTAGCCGTTGGTCGCCACCACCACCTCCCGGGCGCGCAGCGTGCCGCGCGCGGTGGCGACGGTGAAGCCGCGGCCTTCGCGCCTGATGCCGTGCGCCGCGCAGTGGGTGACGATTTCCGCGCCAGCGTTTTTTGCGCAGCGCAAAAGACCGTGGTGGTAGCGCGCCGGGTCCACCGATGCAACATGCGGAAACACCGCGCCGCCGTGGTAAAAGTCGCTGCCGATTTCACCGCGCTGTTCACCGCGCGCCACCGGCCAGGCGCCGCTTTCCAAACCGTCCGGTTCACTGTCAATTTGGCGGCAAAGTTTTTCCAACGCGCGGGCGTTGTGCGCGCCGTGGAATCTGCCGCAGCGCCTGAAGTCGCAGTCGATTTTTTCGCGCGCGATGAAATCCTCGATCCACCGCCGCGCGTTGCGCCCCTCCATCAGGATTCGCCGCCCGCGCTTATGGCCGAACTTGCGCGCAAGTTGCCCCAGCGTCGGTTTGATGCTGGTGCTGACCTGGCCGCCGTTGCGCGTGCTGCAGCCCCAGCCGGCGGAGGCCGCATCCACCACCACGGTGCGGCGGCCGCCGCGGGCGGTGGTGACGGCGGCGGCAAGGCCGGTGTAGCCGGCGCCGATGATGAGCACATCGGCGAAAGCGGAGAGTGGACCGTCCGCAATGCCGCCCTCTTTCGAGGCGCGGTCCACGGAGGGCGCTGGTTGCGGCCGCCAAAATGGCGTGTCTTTGCAGCCCTCCGCTGAAAACACTGCTGGTTGCGACGTCATAAACGGTGACCGCCGGCATCGACATCGCAAAACCAATACCGCCCGCGCCCGGCCAGCCAGCCCCACAGCGCAAACAGCGGCGCATCCAGGGTGGTCATGGCGTGCGGCTCGGCGGCGGCGTGGTAAATGAGTTGCCCCGGCGCGGCGGTGAAGTTGCGCCCCCCGGCGCGCCACTCGGCATATCCGCCCAGCACAAAATAAAACTCGGCCGGGTCGTGGGCGTGGGGCGGGTAGAACAGCCGCGGTTGCTGCACATACAAACCGGCGCGGCACGATTCACAGACGGCGCAACCGTCGGGGCCGGCAAGAACGGCGTAGGCGATGCCGTCCTCCCCGCCGGCAAAACCGTCCGGCCCGGCATGCCAGCGCACCGACGCCGCCACCGCCGCCCGCAGCAATTTCTCTGTTTCCGCCGTGCCGTGCGCAAGAGTTTCTTCAAGATGCGCACAGGCCGGCGGCGGGGGCGAGGGTGAGGCCGGCGCGGCGGCATCGGGCAGTTGCAAAAGCCGGCCGGCCAGCGTTTGCGCCGCCGGGGTTTTTTCCGCCGCCAGCCGCCGGGCAAAAGCGGCGAGCAGGGCACCGACGCGCGCGCTCATTCGAACGCGATTAAGTTGCGCAACGCCGCGCCGCGCTTAACCTCGGCGATGGCCTCGTTGATTTGCGCCAGCGGATAGCGCGCGCTTATCAGTTCATCCAGTTTCAGCCGGCCGGCGCGGTAACTGTGGATGAGTTGCGGAATGTCCACATGAATGCGCGCCGCGCCCATTTTGCTGCCGAGGATGCGCTGCGCCTTGTCGGCGATGCCGAGCACTTCCAGCCGCGCGGTGGCGCCGGCCGCCGGCATGCCCACCAGCACCAGCGCGCCGCCGCGCCGCAGCAACGTGAGCCCCTGCTCCACCGCCTCGGTGATGCCCACGGCGACGAAAACATAATCGGCGCCGCCTTTGGTGATGGCGCGCACCTCGGACTTGGCGTCGCACATGCCGGGGTTCACCACGTGGGTGGCGCCGAAGGCGGTTGCGGCCTTGAGTTTGGCGTCGCTCACGTCCACCGCGATGTTGGCATGGGCGCCGCAGGCTTTGGCGCCTTGAATGCAGTTCAGGCCGACGCCGCCGGCGCCGATGGTGACGGTGGAACTGCCGGGCCGCACCCCGGCGGTGTTGGTGACGGCGCCGTGGCCGGTAATCACGCCGCAGGCCAAAAGCGATGCGGCGGCCAGCGGCATCTCTTTGTCGATGACCACCACTTGCGAGTGGTGCACCACGGTGCGCTCGGCAAAGGCGGCGGTGCGCAGGCCCTGGGCGACCGGGTTGCCGTCCGAGTCGCTGAGCGGCGAGTTGCGGTCCAATGCCAGTTTGACGCCGCACACCTGCGACTCGCCGCGCGCGCAATGATGGCAACGGCCGCATGCGCGCAGCAGGGTGACCACCACTTGGTCGCCGACGGTGGCGCCGTCGACGCCGGCGCCCACCGCCTCCACCACGCCGGCCGCCTCGTGGCCATACACCGCCGGCAACCGTCCGCCCCAGGCGCCGGCGGCGTAGTGGATGTCGCTGTGGCAGATGGCGCAGAACGCGACCCGCACCTGCAGTTCACCGTCGCCGGGCGCGGCCAGGCTGAGTTGCTCGACGGTGAGGGGCGCGCCGAACTTGCGGCACACGGCGGCGTGGATTTTTGTCGCGGTCATGTTTTTTTGTTTTTATATTTCCGGCGCGGCGGCGTCCACTATAATCGCACGGCAGTGGAATATATCAGCACACGCGGCGGCGGCGGGGCGGTGGACTTTGCCGCCGCCGCCCTGAGTGGGCTGGCCGCCGATGGCGGGCTGCTGGTGCCGGCGCGCTGGCCGCGGTTGGGCGATGGGGAATGGCGCGGTTTTTGCGGCATGTCGTACGCCGAACTGGCGGCGCGCATCATCGGCCGCTTTAGCGGCGCCAGCGTGCCGCCGGCGATGCTTGCCTCCATCACCCGCCGTGCCGCGGCCGCTTTTGACCGCCCCGAAGTGGCGCCGTTGCGCGAGGTGGGTGAGGGTTTGTATCTGCTGGAGTTGTTTCACGGCCCCACTTTCGCCTTCAAGGATGTGGCGCTGCAGTTCCTGGGGCCGCTGCTGGAATTTTTTCTCGCCCAGGGCGGCCGCCGCTGCACGGTCATCGGCGCCACTTCCGGCGACACCGGCTCGGCGGCGATTTGCGCGCTGCGCGGCTTGCCGTCGGTGGAACTGTTCATGCTGCACCCGGCCGGGCGGGTGTCGGAAGTACAGCGGCGGCAGATGACCACGGTGCGCGACGCCAACATTCACAACATCGCCGTCACCGGTTCCTTTGACGACTGCCAGGCGATTGTCAAGCAACTGTTCGCCGACCGCGGCCTGCGCGAGAGTCACAACCTCACCACCGTCAACTCCATCAACTGGGCGCGCATCGCCGCGCAGACGGTGTATTACGTTTACGCCGCGCTGCAACTCGGCGCCAACGAAAAAAACATTTCCTTCGCCGTCCCCAGCGGCAACTTCGGCAACGCCCTCGCCGGCTACGCCGCGCGGCGCATGGGACTCAGCATCGCGCGCATCATTATCGGCTCCAACCGCAACGACATTCTCACGCGGTTTTTTAACCGCGGCGAAATGCGCGCGCGGCCGGCGGTGGCGACGCTGTCGCCGAGCATGGACATCCAAATCTCCAGCAACTTTGAGCGGCTGCTGTTTGAACTGCTGGGGCGCGACGCCGCCGCCCTGGCCGCGGCCATGGCCGGCTTCCACGCCAACGGCCGCCTCACGGTGACCGCCGCGCAACTGACTGATGCGCGCCGCCTGTTCACCGCCGCGCGCGCCGACGACGGCCAAACCCGGCGCGAAATCGCCCGCACCTTCAGCGATGCCGGCGAGATTGTGGACCCCCACACCGCGGTCGCCCTCAGTGCCGCGCGCGCCGCCGGCCACGGCAAAAACAACCCGGTCATCGCCCTGGCCACCGCCCACCCGGCCAAGTTCGCCCCGGCGGTGGAACAATCCATCGGCCGCCCGCCGCCCATGCCAGAGCGCCTCGCCGCAGTCATGAGGGCCGAGGAGCATTATGTGACGGTCCAAAACGACCCCGCCGCGGTGCGCGCGTTGCTGCCGGCTTAGCGTGGGGCGGGCGTCAACCGCCGCGCAAACGGCGCAGGATTTTGTCGTATTCAACGTGCGACCCTATCCAGTGCCACAAAATATGTTCCGGTTGCGGGACACCCAGCGCGCGATACCGGTTATTAATCCGCAACGACCAAAGTTTGCCGACCCGCTTCAGGCGCAATGAGGGGTGGCGCGGATTTTCGCGCAGAGTCGCGAAACAAAAATCAGCGCGGGCTTGCAGATTTTTTGGAAGTGCCGCGTAATGTTCCCAGTATTCGGGAGTCAGAACATGGTTCACAGCGGCGGATTTTTACGCCGCGCATGTTCAGTGCACACTCCCGCAATCCATGCGTCCAGCGCGCCGCTCTTGGAATCTTCCTTAATTTGTGCGTCCCACAAGTCGTTATGCAACTCGGACAGCGCCTCAACTTCGGCCGGGGGGAGGCTTTTGTTCTCCGCCGCCAGCAACTCGTCCACAAGCCGAATCATCTCGTCCAGAACATCGCCCAACGGGCGTGCGCCGGCGGCTTTTGCCGATGCTTTGGCCAATTCGGAAAAACGCGCACGCAACCGGGCGTCACCGCACAAAGGCAGCGCCGCCGCTTGTTTTTGCCATGATTGCGCGTCGGTCATCCGGGGAATTTATGTCGCCCCTGCGGGAGCGGTCAAGCGCGCCTCAGCGCACTCTCCTGGCGCGCGCTTCCTGTTGTTCCTTGCACATGACGCACACCGCGCTTTCCGGCACGGCGAGGAGTCTTTGCGGGGGGATTTCGGTTGCGCATTCCTCGCAGATGCCGAAGTCTTCGTCGTCCACCCGCCCCAGGGCGTTTTTCAGTTGCGCCAGTTTGTTTTGTTTTTGCTGCAGGGCGGTGTGCGCCAGTTCCTGGCGGTTCAGGACCTCGGCGCGGTCCAGGCGGCCGATGGTGAGGGTGGAGTCCACCGGTTGCGCCTTGCTTTCCAGTTCGCGCGCGGCTTCTTCGGTGGCGGAAATTTCCGCGCCGATTTTCTTGCGCAACTCGGCGCGTTTGGCGGCGTTCAGCATGGGTTCACGCTACCACATATGCGCCGGTGCCGGCGGCGATGAGTTGCGCGCGCTCGTTGTGCAATTCCATGCGCGCCACCGCAACTTTGTTGCCGTGGCGCATGATGTGGGCGGTGGCGGTGAAGCGCCGGCCGAGGCCGGGGCGCAAATAGTCCACCCGCAGGTCAATGGTGCCGATGCGGCCAAAGCGCGCGGCCACCTCGTCCACCGGCGCGGCATCCATGCGCACCGCCACTTCGCGGAATGCGGCCAGGCCGCCGGCCACGTCAAGGCACGTGGAAATCACCCCGCCGTGCAGCACGCCGCGCGTGAAGTTGCCCACCAGGTCACCGCGCATGTCCACCGCCACCGCCACCGGCGCGCGCTCCACGGTGACAATTTCCAGCCCCAGAAAGCGGTTGAAGCAAATCTGCTCGGCAAAAATGCGCCGCAGCAGGGCGCTGATTTCAGGGCGGACAACGTCGGACACGGCGGGGCCTGGCGG
>RKSH01000072.1 GCA_007570945.1 Gammaproteobacteria bacterium
AAAGCCGGTGGTTTAAAGGCAAGTATGGTGAATTCAAGGTTAATCGCATCCTGCAGAAGTGCATGGATGGCGAACAATACCGTTTAATCAAGAATGTCACCCTGCCAACTAAAGACGGCACCACTCAGGTGGACCATATTCTCGTCTCTGTTTTTGGCGTTTTTGTGATTGAGACGAAGAATATGGGAGGTTGGATTTTTGGCAAGCCCAAGGAGGAGAAGTGGACTCAGAAATTTCCTTGGAAGAAAGGGTACCGGTTTCAAAATCCACGCCGCCAAAATTACAAGCACGTGCAAGCCGTGCGTGCACTGTGTGGACTGAAAGAAAGCCAAGCGCACTCAGTTGTAGTGTTTGTTGGAAGCGGCCGCTTCAAGAGCGGGATGCCGGATGATGTGGTGAAGGGAAGCGGAAATTTGATTGACCACATTAAATCCCGAACCGAGCAGGTTTTATCCCCAAGTGAAGTTGAGGACGTCGTGGATGCAATTGAGACCGGCAGATTAAGCCGGTCAATAAAGACCAACCGTGCACATGTCAGGCATGTCAAGGAGGACATTGTGCCTAAAAAGCGGACCAGTGCCGGGAATTTCGACAAGAAACCCGGCGCCGATGCCAGTCCGTCATGCCCTTTCTGTGGCGGTGGCATGGTGGAGCGCAAGGTTAAGAAAGGGGAAAATAAAGGCAAGCCCTTTTGGGGCTGCCCGAAATATCCGAAATGCCGGGGGATGCGGCCCATGAACGGTCACGATTGACAGCGCGGGTCCGGAATAATTCGGGTTTCCTGCCGGTAGACCGCAAAGCCGTTTCGTTGGTACAACGCCAACGCTTTGGGATGGTCAAAGTTGCAGGTGTGCACCCACACGCGCCGGGGGTTTTCGCTCCACGCCTGCGCCACCAGACGGCGCAACAGGAAGCGGCCGAGCCCGCGGCCGATGAAGTCCGGGATGAGGCCGAGGTAGGCGAGTTCCACTTCATGACCGGCGCGGCAGTCCAGTTCACCGTAGCCGGCCGGCACGCCGTCGCAGTAGAGGACGCTGATCTTGACCTTGGGATGGTGGATGACCGCGCGCAATTCATCGTCACCCAGCCGCCGCCGCTCATGCCACAGCCACGGTTCGCCGACGGTGTCGTACAGGTAGCGGTAAAACGAAACCGGCGGCCGCCGCGCGCGCAACAGGGCAAGGTTTTCCAGCCGGGGTTGCGGTGCGCCGGCCGCCGGCGGGGCGGTCATCTGCAGGTAGGTGACCACTTCGCGCAGGTGGCCGGGCGGTGCGTCGCGGGTCATCGGCGGAGTATATACTTGCGCCATGGACATCGGCGGCGAGCATCAAATTCCGGCGGCGCGCGAGGCGGTGTGGCGTGCGCTGAACGACGCCGACATCCTGCGGCGCGCTATTCCCGGCTGCGAGGAGTTGGAAAAAATTTCCGACACCGAATTCAACGCTCGCATCACCGCCAAAATCGGCCCGGTGAAAGCCCGCTTCAAGGCGCGCATTCAACTGGAGGATATGGACCCGCCGGCCTCCTACACCCTCACCGGCGAAGGACAGGGCGGCGTCGCCGGCTTTGCCAAAGGCGCGGCCAAAGTGCGCCTTTTGGACCAGGGTGAGGGCGCCAGCGTGTTGAAATACGAGGCCGAAATGCGCGTCGGCGGCAAAATCGCCCAAGTCGGCTCGCGCCTGGTGCGGGGAGCGGCGCGCAAAACCGCGGCCGGTTTTTTCGCCAACTTTGTTGCGATTCTCGGTGAATCGGCATATGGTAAACCCTAAACCCACGGCCGCCCGCCGCTGTTGCAAGAGCGGGTGAAGGCAGGCCGCAGCGAACATCAAAACAAAAAAAAACAGAACGGAGGAGAAACATGTCCGAGCAGATTACCGTCACGGTTAACGGTGACACGGTGTCGGCGCGACCGGCGGCGAACACTTTATTATCCACTTTCCTGCGCGAGGAACTCGGCCTCACCGGCGCCCATGTGGGTTGCGACACCAGCCAGTGCGGCGCCTGCGTGGTACTGGTGGACGGCAAGTCGGTGAAGAGTTGCACCATGCTGGCGCATCAGGCCGCCGGCACTAACGTCACCACCATTGAAGGCCTGGCCGGCGACGGCGGTGAACTCCATCCCATGCAGGAGGCGTTCCGCGACAACCACGGTTTGCAATGCGGCTTCTGCACCCCGGGCATGGTGCTAAGCGCGGTGGACCTGGTCAGCCGCAACCCCGACCCCAGCGAGGGCGAGGTGCGCAGTTGGCTCGAGGGCAACATCTGCCGTTGCACCGGCTACCACAACATCGTCAAATCCATCCGCGCCGCGGCCAAAGTCATGAGGGCCTGAACCATGAACGCAAACACAACCACCACTTCCGGCATCGGCGGCAGCGTCCGCCGACGTGAAGATTCGCGCTTTTTGCAGGGGCGCGGCAGGTACACCGACGACATCAACATCGCCGGCCAGGCCTACGCCGTTTTCGTGCGCTCGCCCCACGCCCACGCGCGCATCAACGGCATTGACACCGCCGCCGCCACCGCCGCAGAAGGCGTGGTCGCCGTGTTCACCGCCGAGCACACCAAGGACATCGGCGGCGTCCCCACCGGCTGGCAGGTGCACAGCAAAGACGGCGAGCCCATGGCCGAGCCCAAGCACCCGGTGTTGGCCGAGGGCATGGCGCGCCATG
This sequence comes from Gammaproteobacteria bacterium, assembly GCA_007570945.1. Lineage (GTDB taxonomy): Bacteria > Pseudomonadota > Gammaproteobacteria > Arenicellales > Spongiicolonaceae > Spongiicolonus. Next base: position 2,673 of record RKSH01000072.1, read on the forward strand.
TGGGCGACCCGGTGGCCATGGTCATCGCCGCCACCCGCCGGCAGGCGCGCGATGCCGCCGAACTGGTGGCCGTGGACTACGACCCGCAGCCGGCGGTGGTGGACATGAAGGCCGCACTTGCCGCCGACTCAACCAAGGTGCACGCCGACCTCCCCGGCAACCTGTGCTACGACTGGGAGTTGGGCGACAAGGCGGCGGTGGACGAGGCTTTCGCCGGCGCGGCGCATGTGACCAAACTGGACCTGGTCAACAACCGCCTGATTCCCAACGCCGTGGAACCCCGATGCGCCATCGGCGACTTCGACAGCGTCAGCGGCGAGCACACGCTCTACACCACCAGCCAGAACCCGCATGTCATCCGCCTACTGATGGGCGCTTTTGTGCTCAGCATTCCGGAGCACAAACTGCGCGTGGTGGCGCCCGATGTGGGCGGCGGCTTCGGCTCCAAGATTTTCCACTACGCCGAGGAGGCGCTGGTCACCTGGGCTGCCGCACAAGTCAAAAAACCGGTCAAGTGGACCGCCGAGCGCAGCGAGTCGTTCATGTCCGACGCCCACGGCCGCGACCATGTCACCCACGCCGAGTTGGCGCTGGATGCGGACGGAAAATTTCTCGCCCTGCGTTGCAGCACGCTGGCCAACATGGGCGCCTACCTGTCCACTTTCGCGCCGTGCATTCCCACCTACCTGCACGGCACGTTGCTCGCCGGCCAGTATGTGACGCCGGCAATTTACTGCGAGGTGAAGGCGGTGTTCACCAACACCGTGCCGGTGGACGCCTACCGCGGCGCCGGCCGCCCGGAGGCCACGTTCATTCTGGAGCGCATCGTGGACCAGGCGGCGGCCGAGACCGGGGTGGACCCGGCCGAGTTGCGCCGCCGCAACCTGATTAAGCCGGAGCAGTTCCCGTACCAGACGCCGGTGGCGTTGCAATACGACACCGGCAACTACGAGGCGACCCTGGACCAGGCCCTCAAGGCCGCCGACTACGCCGGTTTTGAATCGCGCCGCAAGCAATCGGCGGCGGCCGGCAAACTGCGCGGCGTCGGCCTGTCCTGCTACATTGAAGCCTGCGGCATCGCGCCGTCCAATGTGGTGGGCTCCCTGGGCGCGCGCGCCGGGCTGTATGAGGCGGCCACCATCCGCGTCAACCCCACCGGCTCGGTGGTGGTGCTCACCGGCAGCCACGCCCACGGCCAGGGCCACGAAACCACTTTCGCCCAGGTGGTGTCCGACATGCTCGGCATTGACTACGACGCCGTTGAAATCGTGCACGGCGACACCGCCAAAGTCCCTTTCGGCATGGGCACCTACGGCTCGCGCTCCATCGCCGTCGGCGGCGCCGCCATCGCCAAGGCGGTGGACAAGATTATCGCCAAGGGCAAGAAAATCGCCGCCCACCTGCTGGAGGCCGGCGAGGGCGACATCGTGTTTGAGAACGGCGCGTTCAAAGTCGCCGGCACCGACCGCGAGAAATCTTTCGGCGACATCGCCCTCACCGCCTATGTCCCGCACCAGTATCCGCTGGAGAGTCTGGAGCCGGGGCTGGAGGAAACGGCGTTCTATGACCCGGCAAACTTCACCTACCCGGCCGGCACGTACGTGTGCGAGGTGGAAGTGGACCCCGACACCGGACGGGTGACGGTGGCCTCGTTCCATGCCAGCGATGACTTCGGCAACCTCATCAACCCCATGATTGTGGAAGGCCAGGTGCACGGCGGTCTCGCCCAGGGCATCGGCCAGGCGCTGCTGGAAAACTGCGTGTACGACGCCGATGGCCAGCTGCTCAGCGGCAGTTATATGGACTACTGCATGCCGCGCGCCGACGATTTGCCGTCGTTTCAGGTGGACACCACCGTCACCGCCTGCACCCACAACCCCCTGGGGGTCAAGGGTTGCGGCGAGGCCGGGGCCATCGGCGCCCCGCCGGCACTGATTAACGCCGTGGTCAACGCACTCAACGGCGGCGGCCACCCCATCGCCCACCTGGACATGCCGGCCACGCCGCAGAAGGTGTGGGCCGCCATGCAGAGCAACTGAACAACCGGAGGAATCGCCATGTATGACTTCAACTACCACCGCCCGGCCAGTGCGACTGATGCGGCCGCCGCGCGCAAGGCCGCCGCTGACGGCGTCTACCTGGCCGGCGGCATGACGCTGCTGCCGACCTTGAAACAGCGGCTGGCGCGCAACAGCGACGTGGTGGACCTCGCCGCCGCCGGACTCGCTGGCATCGGTCGCGATGGCGGCACCATCACCATCGGCGCCATGTCCACCCATGACAGCGTCGCCACCAGCAGCGAAGTGCAGAGCGCCATCCCCGCCCTTGCCGCTTTGGCCGGCGGCATCGGCGACCCGCAGGTGCGCAACCGCGGCACCATTGGCGGCAGCATCGCCAACGCCGACCCGGCCGCCGACTACCCGGCCGCGGTGCTCGGCCTGAACGCCACCGTGCACACCGACCGCCGCGACATCAAAGCCGGCGACTTCTTCACCGGCATGTTCGAGACCGCGCTTGACGACGGCGAGTTAATCACCAAGGTCACTTTCCCGGTCCCGGCCGCCGCGGCCTACGCCAAGTTCGCCAATCTGGCCAGCCGCTACGCCATTGTCGGCGTGATGGCGGCCAAAACCGGCGATGGAATCCGCGTTGCCGTCACCGGCGCCGCTGGCAACGCGTTCCGCGCAACGGCCATGGAGCAGGCGCTGGCCGGGGATTTCTCAGCCGCGGCCCTGGACGGCATCAGCGTGGACGCCGACTACAACTCCGACATCCACGCCAGCGCCGAATACCGCCGGCACCTGGTGGGAGTGATGGCCAAGCGGGCGGTGGGGGAGATTGCCTAATGAAGGGAAAACAAGGCGGCCTGCCGGGGGGCGGGCCGCTTTGTTTGTTTTTTATCCGGACAAAAACATGCCGCCAACCCTCCCCGAACACTGCCGCTCCTGCGCCGCGCCGCTGGCCAATCCCGATTTTCAGGGCCCGCGTGAGCATTACTGCAAGTACTGCGTGGCCCCGGACGGCGCAGTCAAACCGCGCGCCGAAGCCCGCGCCGGCATTCGCCGGTGGATGATCCAGGCCTGGCGGTTGCCGGAGGACGACCCCACCCTGGAACGCCGCCTGGACGATTACATGAACGCGATGCCGCATTGGGGGCGGTGAGGGGCTATTGTGCATGACGATTACTCCCCCAGCGTAGAGAGGAATTACTCAAGGGCGCAAAAAGCGAGCCCGAAACTCTTGGGGAACTGATTTGCAAAGCATATGCATATGCGGTGGCCGCCCGCGTGACCATCGCCGATATTGAGCGTGGAAAATTTCCCATGCCGGGAAAAAGCCGGAATATTTCCCCCGCCGGCCATGCGGCGCGGACAAAATTCATCAAGGGCGAGTACAAGATACGCTCAATGCTCGAGGAGGAACTGGAAAAAATGGGCATTGGCAACGCCTGCCATTACTGCATGAGCAGGGAAAATATACAGAACGAACACCTCATCCCCCGCTCACGGGGTCCGCGGTCGCGCGAAGATGATTCTGTTGTCTACCGGATGATGGAAGATTCCAGGAATCTTATCCTTGCCTGCAGGAATTGCAACGGCGCCCGTGAAAAAGGCGCGAAGGGTTTAATGAAATGGATGGCGGAAAAAAACCGTTTCCCGCCCGTTTTTATATTGACCCGCTATCTTAAATGGATTGAAGAATACTGCGAGGTCAAAGGCATTATGGGAAAATCCCTGCAAGAAATCAGAGAGCAGGGCGTTCGCCTGCCTTTTGACATTGACTGTATTCCGTACAGGTCAAAACATTATCCCGCCGACCCCAGGGAACTTAGGCTGAGGGCGGCGGCGGGGGATGGCGCGCAAAATTAAAGCCCGGGATTATTCCGGTAAAATACGCCCATGGGAAAAGAACACGAAGCGGGTTGCGCCGAGTGCTTTAAGCGCTATTTGCGGGACAATGGCCACGTGGCTTGTTATGAGCATGAACCCCACGGCCGCGATACCGCGCCTGATTACGTCTTCACCATTGACGGTGAGGAGTATTCGGTGGAAGTCACCGAATTTAAAGCGAGCCATTTCCATTATCTGGATGGGCATAGGCATGGCCCCGAGGGTGTGTGCGAAATGGTTATGGAAAAAGCGCGGGAAATCAGGGGAGATATTGGGCGCGCCCCTCAGACTGGGCGCTATTTATTGGCTATGAACTTTCCTTTGCCCAAAGGGAAAATGAAAGGAGAAATTTGCCGTGTCGCCAAAGTCATTGCCAAGGCAGAATCTCCTGATGATGCTATCGAGGTGATAGAATCTCGATTGCAAGTTGTGCATGCTCGTCGTGCGGACACGCTTAGCATTGCCCCGGCTGTTTTGCTTGAGGGTGAGGAAGGTGAACTACTGAGCGAAGTAATTCGCCAATTAACCGAGAAGATCCGCGTCAAGAAAGAAAAAATAGAACGCAATGAACCCGGCAAGCCAAAAATTTTACTTCTTTTTGGCATTGTGGACGTGGTGTTCAAGTTGGCATGGGCATGTGGAGAACACAAATACCCCGAACTGGAAAACGCCGCAAAAGATTTTGATTGCATCTTGCTGATATGGCAAGAGAACAATCAATATAAAATTTATGAAGATCTCATTCCGTTTAATCAACGGATCTGAAAACAGGGTGGCGGCACAGGGAGGAGCCATGTGCCGCCACCCATCCCCGCCATCAAATTCGCGGTATTGTGCACACGAAACTCTTCCACGGAGGCACTAAGTGCCATGCGTCGGCGTAAAAAATGCAGATGGCGGTTGACCGCGTTGCGGTTCATGCCACACAACCGCGGGGCGATTCACAAAGTGTTCAAATTCAGTGCAAATAGGCGCACAATGCGGCGAAATTGACGCTCTGGAACACGCGCGGAAATATAGCGGTTCTTCATTGAATGTCAGTAGGTTACGCAATATTTTGCCTCGCTCAACTTGTCATGACCCATCGCCAACCACCCTCCCAAGAGGCCAAAATGTGGCGGTCTTAAACGAGGGGTTGACATGAGAAACGGTTGTATACAATATCTTAAATAGCACACAATTCGTGCTGCTCGCCCCGGATGATGGGCGGGCGATTTCGCCAACTTAATCTTTCAAACCATACCCAGGAGAAAACACATGACTTACATGAAAACAACCGCCATGGCGGCGCTGGCCGCCCTGGCATTGGCACAGGCGCCGGCAATGGCGGCCTATCCGGAACGCCCTATCACGCTCATCGTCCCGTGGGGCGCCGGGGGTGGAACCGACACGCTCACCCGCATATTCGCCAAGGGGCTGGAGGCGGAGCTTGGCGTCCGCATCAATGTGGTGAACCGCACCGGCGGCAGCGGCGTGACGGGTCATTCCGCCATCGCCAATGCCAAGCCGGATGGCTACACCATCGGGGCCGGCACCTCGGAACTGGCCGCGACTTTCAAGGTCACCGGCTTGGCCGACTTGGCCGCTGAAGACTTCACGCTTATCTCTCGGATGGCCACCTTGCCGGCGAGTTTTGTCGTCGGAAAGAATTCTCCGTACGCGAACCTGCGCGAAGCGCTGGACGACATTCGCGTAAACCCGGCCGGAACTTACAGCTCGTCCGGTAGCGGGCAAGGCGGGCCGTGGCACATCGCGGTTTCTGGACTGATGTTGGCCGAGGGTCTGCCTTCCAACCAGATTAAGTGGATTCCCAGCAAGGGCGGCGCGCCAGCGTTGCAGGATCTGGCCGCAGGCGGGGTGACTTTCTTCACCGGGGCGCTTTCGGAGGCGCGCGCCTTGTCAGACGCTGGAGAAGTGCGAATTCTCGCCATCATGTCCGCCGCACGCTCGCCGGTTTTTCCAGACACTCCGACAGTCAAAGAGGCCGCCGGAACTGACTGGGCATATGAAAACTGGTTCTCGCTGGTCGGGCCGAAAGGCCTGCCCCCGGAGGTGGCCGCCAAATTAAGCGAGGCCGGAGCCCGCGCCGCCGCCCGCCCGGACGTGCGCGACAGGCTCTTGGAGCGCGGATACACTCCGACGTGGGAAAACCCGCAGGCGTTCGCGTTGTTCGTCGGGGAATTTTCCGTCACCATCTCCCGGTTGCTGAAAGAGTTGGGAATGGCCAAGCAGTAGCGCGGCGGGTTGCGCATGCGCCTCAACGATTTTTTCTTCGGCATCGCTTTTCTCGCACTGGGCTCGGGAGTCGTGGTCGAGGCGCGGGAATTTCCAGCCGTTCCCGGACAACTCTACGGCGCCGCAGTCTTTCCGACCTTGGTCGGGGCGGCGCTGGTTTTTTTTGGTCTCTCGCTGTGCGTTTCCGGAGTGCGGGATTTCCGCTGGTCGTCAACGTTTCTTCCGCCACCATGGGTGAAGTTCCCGCGTCAGATTACGGCTGTCTTGCTGACCTTGGGCGGGCTGCTGTTTTGCGCGCTATTTGCGGAGCGACTGGGATTTATGGCATGCATTTTTGTGCTGACTTTTCCGTTGCAACTGTGCCTGGGTGCGCGCCCCGCCCACGCCTTAGCGGTTTCCGCGGGGACAGCGGCGGCTATTGAGGCGGGCTTTGTCTGGTTGCTGGGTGCGCCGTTGCCGCGCGGCGTGGTGGAATCGCTGTTTCGATGAGCGCGCACTTTGCAGCGGCACTGCCGCTGGTTTTGGACCCGGCGGTGCTGGGCGTTGTCGCCCTGGCCGCGCTGCTGGGAATTTTGGTTGGTGCCATGCCGGGGCTGACCGCGGTCATGGGCGTGGCTTTGCTGGTGCCATTCACTTTTCACTTGGACCCGCTTCCGGCTGTGGCGGCGGTGGTCACCTTGGCGGCGACCGCGATTTTCGCCGGGGATATACCGGGAATTTTGCTTCGCATTCCCGGCACGCCGGCCTCGGCCGCCTACGCAGAGGACGGGCACCAAATGGCTATGCGGGGCGAACCGCATGTGGCGCTTTCACTCAGCATGGCGGGGGCTTGCGCCGGGGGGATCATCGGTGTCACGGTGCTGGTTATGGCCGCCCCGGCTTTGGCGCGTGCGGCCCTGCAGTTCAGCTCCTTTGAATATTTTTGGCTGGCGTTGTTGGGGCTTTGCTGCGCGGCGCTGGTGTCGTCGTCCTCGGCCCGCAAAGGCGCGACAGCGCTGTGCCTTGGATTGCTGCTCTCCACCGTTGGGCTGGACGAGACCGCGGGAAGCGCCCGCTTCACTTTCGGCTCGACCAATCTCATTGGCGGCGTCAATTTCATCGCGGTCCTCATCGGACTGTTCGCCCTGCCGGCAATTATTCGCGGATTCACGCAGCACACACCGGCGCCGCGCTTTCCGGATATTCCTTTCCGGGCGCTGGCCCTCCAACTCAGAAAAAACACAACCAAGCTCAAAATAAATATGGCGCGCGGGGGGCTATTAGGCGCGGCGGTTGGCGCCTTGCCGGGGGCGGGGGCGGACATCGCCGCATGGATTGCCTACGCGGTCAGCCGCAAGCTATCCAAAACGCCGGAGAAATTCGGCGCGGGCGGCGCAGAGGGAATCGCCGAAGCCGGGGCGGCGAACAACGGGGCATTATCCGGGGCATATGTACCAGCGCTGGTCTTCGGCGTGCCGGGAGATTCCATCACCGCCGTCGTCATTGGCGTCCTGTATCTGAAAGGACTGCAACCGGGGCCGACCATATTCCTCAATCAGGCGGACATGGTTTACGCGATATTCATCATCTTCTTTCTGGCGAACCTCGCTTTGTTGCCGCTGGGGCTGATAATCGCCCGGCTCGCCCGGCGGCTGCTTATGATTCCACGTGCTTTTCTGGCGCCGGTTGTGCTGGCATTTGCGTCCGTGGGAGCATATGCCATCAACAATTCCGCTTTTGACATCGGCGTAATGCTGGTGGCCGGCATGGTCGGTTACGTTCTGGAGGAAAATCGCTTTCCTCTCGCGCCAATCATTCTGGGGATGGTCTTGGGCGGGATGGTGGAATTCAATTTCGTCACCAGCATGATCAAGGTGGACGGCGACCTAACCGCGTTTTTCTCGCGCCCCATCGCCGCCGCGCTGGGCGTCGCGACAATCGCCGCCATATCCATCCCGGCGATTCGCCTCGTCCTCTCCCGTCGCGGATAGGCGCGATGATTTCGCCCCCTTTCCCCCTGGTCGACGCACACCACCATTTGTGGGACTTGTCGCACAACCGCCATCCGTGGCTGCAGGACGAACCGATGATTCCTTTCCGCTACGGCGACTACCGTCCGTTATGTCGCGACTACGCGCCGGACGACTATCGTGCCGACATCGCCGGATTCGCGGTCACGGCGACCGTGGCGATGGAGGGCGAGTGGAACCCCGCCGACCCCCTCGGGGAAAGCCGCTGGATGGCGGAGGTGGCCTGCGGCGCAGGTTTCCCGCAGGGATTCGTCGCCCGGGCGTTTTTACACCAAGATAATGTCCACGAAGTTTTGGCAGCGCACGCCGAAATCCCGCTGGTTCGCGGAATTCGCCACAAGCCGGACGGCATCACCATGAACGACCCCGCGTGGCGCCGCGGATTTGCGGCGCTGTCCGCGCATGGATTCTCCTTTGATTTACAAGTTCCACACGCCCGCTTGCGCGAAGCGTTGGACTTGGCGGAATCTTTCCCCGAGACGCAAATCATTTTGAACCACGCCGGCCTGCCGGCGGACCGCTCGCCGGAGGGCATGTCCGCTTGGCGCAAAAATATGGCACTGGCCGCCCGCGCGCCGAATATCGCAGTCAAAATTTCCGGGCTTGGCTTGGCCGGCCGCCCGTGGCGCGCAGATGACAATATCCCGGTCGTCCACCGGGTCATCGAACTATTCGGCGTTCACCGATGCATGTTCGCCAGTAATTTTCCGGTGGACAAATTGCTTGGGAGATTCGGCATCATCTTCGGCGCGTATCTGGCGGCAACCGCCGACCTTTCCATTGCCGACCGCACACGGCTTTTCCGCGACAATGCCGTTGAGATTTACCGGCTCGTTGTTCCCAAGTGAGGGAAAATTTGACTCGAGAAGCGGTTGGTCCGGTTGCGGCTTATGCGGGTCAGCGCGGCGATTTGCACGGCGTTCAAATCGAACAAAAACAGGCGCAGAATGTGCCGGAATTATACCAGGGGCAATTTTTAACTCACCGCCAGTTATAAACCCCCTCCCCGTCAAACATGCTATTGCCGTTCACCGACCCCTCAGGAATCGGCCGCTGCACCACATCCCAGTGTTCCACAATTTTCCCGTCCTCAAGGCGGAAAATATCCACCGTCGCCCCCGACCCCGGCGCCCAGTCGTTGCCACGGTCCTGGGAACGCACGGTGTAGTGGCTCTGGGTCACCACGAAGTCGCCGTCGGCAAACACGCGCTTGACATCGGCGTGGAGTTCCGGGAACTGCTGAAACCAGCCGGTTGCCAATTCTTTCAGCGCGTCGCGGCCGTTGCGCTCGGTCGGATTGTGTGCAATCCAGTCGGCGACCATGATTTCATCCAACGCGCCCAAGTTGCGCTGATTGATGAACTCCTGCATATAGCGCAGCACCACCGCGCGGTTGCGCTCCTCGGCCGCCGCCGAGGATAGGTGGTTGCGCTCCACCCACACGCCGCCGGCAAAGAATCCGGCGAACAGGATGAGCATCAGGATGGTTTTGATGTTGATTTGCATTTGTTGCCTCCCGCCGCTCAGGCGAATTTTTTGTATTTGTCCAGCAGCCGCTTCGGCTTGGACAGTGCGTCGCGGCGGAACGGGTCACCCAACTCGCGGGTGCACATGATTTCCACGATGGTGGTTTTGCCGCGCGCCTGGTCGTCGCAGGATTTTTGCAGAGCCGGGCCCACTTCCCCCAATTTTTCCACCGTCACCCCCTCGGCGCCCATGGCCTTGGCGATGTCGGCGAAACTCGGGTTTTCCAGGTTCACGCCGAGGAAGCGAGTGGCGTAAAAGTCCACCTGGTTTTTCTTCTCCGCGCCCCACTGGCGGTTGTTGAACACCACCGCGGTCACCGGGATTTCCTCGCGGATGCATGTCAAGATCTCGCCGAAACTCATGGTCCATGCGCCGTCACCGGCGTACGACACCGCCGGCCGCCCGGGCGCCGCAAGTTTGGCGCCGATGACGGTCGGGAAAGCGTAGCCGCAGTTGCCGAAACTCATGGCCGCCAGAAAACTGTTCGGCCGGTTGAAGCGCAAATAACTGTTCGCCACCGAGCAGATGTTGCCGATGTCGGTGGACACCATTGCATCTTCGGGCATGGCCTTTTCCAGTTCGCGCAACACCTGGCGCGGGTGCAGTCCGGAGTCGTCCGCCGACGCCTTGCGGCTCCACTCGTCCACCTCGCAGGTCCACTGGTCCAGTTCCGCCTCCCAGGCATCCTTCTCGCGCTTGATCTCAAGCGCGCGCTTTTCCTTGCCGCCGCCGGCGCCGTCAATTTTCGCAAGCCGCGCGGCCAACGCCGCCGCCGCCGCCCCGGCATCGCCGCACACCGCCACCGAGACGGGCTTCACCAAACCGAGCATGCGGTGGTCGCAGTCCACCTGGATAATCTTCGCTTTCTCCGGCCAATAGTTCAGTCCGTGCTGCGGCAGGGTGCCAAACGGTCCCAGCCGGGTGCCGAGGGCTAACACCACATCGGCGCGGCTGATTAATTTCATGCCGGCCTTGGATCCCTGGTAGCCAAGGGGCCCGCACCACAGCGGATGCGAGGCCGGGAATGAATCGTTGTGCAGGTAACTGTTCACCACCGGCGCGCCGAGCAGTTCGGCCAGTTTGACGCATGCATCGACGCCGCCGCTCATGATGACCCCGCCGCCGGAAACAATCACCGGAAACTTCGCCCGCGCCAGCAGTTCCGCGGCCTCGTCCAAACTGCGCTCGCCGCCGGCGCCGCGCTCAATTTTTTTCGGCGCGCTGATATCGACGTCGATTTCACCGTAAAAATAATCGCGCGGAATATTCAGTTGCGCCGGGCCGCGCTCGGCCATGGCCATGTCAAAACACCGCGCGGTGATTTCCGCCATGCGCCCGGGGCCGTTGACATGCCCCTGGAATTTTGTGATGCGCGAGAATATGGGCAACTGCTCGGTCTCCTGAAAGCCGCCGAGGCCGATGGTGGCGGAGCCGGTTTCCGGGGTCACCGCCACCACCGGCGAGTGCGCCCAGTAGGCGGCGGCGATGGCGGTGACGAAGTTGGTGATGCCGGGGCCGTTCTGCGCAATGCATATGCCGTGGCGGTTGCCGACCCTGGAGTAGCCGTCGGCCATGTGCGCCGCGCCCTGTTCGTGCACGGTGGGGACGAAGCGGATGCCGGCGGCCGGAAAGATGTCCAGCGCGTCCATGAAAGCCGAGCCGACGATGCCGAACACATCGCGCACGCCGTGCGCCGCCAAAGTTTCCACAAAGGCTTCGCTTGGGGTCATTTTCATTGTCGTTGTCCTCAGGAAAGTGGGTGAAGGTGAGGGTGAAAGTCAGGCGCGCCGCAGCGCATCCTCCGCCGGCAGGCAATCGCAACCCAGCGCGCCCGCGACATTTTCGCAGGTCACATGGCCCTGCCAGATGTTCAAGCCGTTGCGCAGGTGAGGGTCACGGCCGAGCGCTTCTTTGTAGCCCAGGTCGGCGATGGTCAGCACATGGGGCAGGGTGGCGTTGTTCAGCGCAAAGGTGGAGGTGCGCGGCACGCCGCCGGGCATGTTGGCGACGCAGTAGTGCACCACCTCGTCCACCACAAAAGTCGGCTCCGAGTGGGTGGTCGCGTGCGAGGTTTCGCAACAGCCGCCCTGGTCAATGGCCACGTCCACAATCACCGCCCCCGGTTTCATCCCGCGCACCATGTCGGCGGTGATAAG